>JBIIQD010000463.1:0-3149 GCA_044342265.1 Hydrogenophaga sp.
TAGCGTGACACCTCGTTCAAACAAGGCATCGGGCCAGAGGCCCGCCGAGGGACCGATGACGGCGAAGCGCGTGGCCGACTCAGCGGCGGCGAGCATCTCGTCCAGCGAGTCGTTGAGCAGCATGGTGGAGGTTCCGACCACGGTGTTGCAGTCCGCGAGCGCCAGTCGGTCAACGGTGATGTGGACCTTGGGGAAACGCTCCTGTTGGCGCGCCACCATCTCGGCGTTCATTTCGACCACGGTCAAACGGCCGCCAGCCTCGTCAATTCGCTTCACCAGTGGTGGGAAGAACCCGATCATGCCCAGGTGGTCTTGGGGGCCGAGCACTACTTCGCCCAGCGAGTTGCCCGCTGGCGGTGGCGTGTAGCACGCGCGGCGCCAGACCGAGTCTGTCAGCGCATTGATCACGGCCAGCGCGACCGCACGCTCCACTTCGTCGCCATCTGCCAGTCGTTGTGCCAGCGCCATTGGGTCGGCGCCTTTGAGCGCGTCGCGGCGGTTGCTGCCGTGGTGAGCGAGCATGCCGTCCAGCGTGGAGCCCAGCAGGAGATAGGACAGCCCAAAGGCGCCGTCGTCGAGTTCAATGGCGCAGAACTCGGCATCGTGTTCGCCGGGTTCAACCGGGCGGTGCGGAATGTGGAGTTGCCTGACGCGCGGACTGGGCCAACGCTTGGCGATCGTCGCCAGCTGCGACAGCAGAGCTTGGGCAATGGGCACTGGTGTCGGGCGCATGCGGCAATGGTAGCCGCCAGCGCCTGCAGCGTGAGGTCGGTCGGCGAGCCGAAGACCATGGTGGTGCTGATGGAGTGGACAGGTTCCTGCAAGTCACTGCGGCAGGCGATGCCAAGAAGGGCGTGAAGGACCGGGCACAATGCCGGGTCTGTCACCACTGCTCCTCATCACATGGACTCCAGCGAAACCCGCATTGAACCTTCGTTGAACGGCGCTGTTCAACGGCTGCCGATTGAATTCACCGGCTCCGGCAGCGAGTACTTCCGGATCTGGATCGTCAACATGCTGTTGTTGCTGGTGACCCTGGGCCTGTACTGGCCCTGGGCCAAGGTGCGGCGGCTGCGCTATTTCTGGGGCAACACCCTGGTGGATGGCGATCCCTTGGGTTTTCATGGCGACGCCAAGCAGATGTTCAAGGGCTGGGTGCTGGTGGGTATCCTGTTTGGACTGTACAACTGGGCCAGCAGTTTTTCCGCTGTGGCGGGCGTGGTGGCCTTCGGGGCACTGGCCGCGCTCTGGCCGGCGCTGTGGCGCTCGTCGATGGCGTTTCGCCTGGCCAACACCAGCTGGCGCGGCCTGCGTTTTCGTTTTGTCGGTTCGCTGCGCGATGCCTACCTGGCGCACCTGCCGCCGTTTGTGGTCGCGCTGCCGCTGGTGCTGTTGACCATGTGGATTCCGGAAGAGGCCGACAAGGAGCCGCCGGAATGGGTGATGTGGTCCATGGGGGGTGTGTTTGCCCTGATCGTGCTGACGCTGCCTTGGCTGCTGTGGCGAATGAAAGCCTACCAGCATCGCCACTATGTGCTCGGCCCACTGCAGACCGACTTCCGCGCCACCCTTGGATCGTTCTATCTGCTGGCGCTCAAGCCGTTTTTGTTGGTCGCCGCTGTGGTGGCTCCCATCGGTTGGTTGATCTGGAGCGTTGTCTCTCACACTGGCCCGAGAAACGAAATGGTGATGCAGTGGTTGGCCGTGCTGCCGTTTGTCATCATTGCCTTCTGGTTCTTCTTGTTCCTGGGCATCGGCCCCTGGATCACGACACGCATGCAGAACCTGGTCTGGACCAAAACCGGCAACTCGCAAATGCGCTTCATCAGCCAACTGAGTTTTCGCAGCATGCTCTGGCTCAGCATCAAGAACGGTCTGCTGATTGCGGTCACGCTGGGGCTGTATTGGCCCTTTGCCAAGGTGGCGATGGCGCGGCTGCGGCTTGAAGCGGTCCACATCCGCAGCGCTACCGACATGCAGGCCCTCTTGGCGGGCGAACAGGAGCGGCCCGAAGAAGCGGCCGGCGAAGCGGCGGGCGACTTCTTTGGTATGGACGTCGGGCTCTGACCGGGTCGCGGCATGGTCCCCACCGATCCCACACCGTCTCCAGCGCTGACGGTCCGCTACTTCGACGGGCGCAGCAGCCAGGCCCGGGAGGTCCAGGCCAGCCTTGTCGCTGGGCAACTGCATCTGCAGGGGCCGGGTGTAGATCGGGTGATCGTGGCCAAACAAGTGCAATGGCCCGAGCGCACGCGCCGCGGCCCGCGCATTGCCTTGTTGCCCGAGGGCGGGAGCATTCAGGCCTCGGATGCGGCGGCCTGGGACGCCTGGGCGCAATCGGGTGGGCATGCCGATTCGGTCGTCGTGCGGCTGCAGCAGAGCTGGCGTGCAGTGGCGGGCAGTCTGGTTGTGTTGGTGGCCCTGTGCGCGGCGGGCTACGTCTGGGGTCTGCCATGGGCGGCAAGGGTGGTGGCCGACCGAATGCCCGACGCTATCGAAAGCCAGATCGGTGACACGGTGCTGGCGCAGGTCGAAGGGTTCGTCAAACCGAGCAAGCTGACAGCCCAGGAACAGCAGGCCATCGAGCACACCTGGCAGCAGGTGCTTCGCGCGCACACAGCAGCGCAGGCAGCGCGCGGTGTCATCGTCCGGCCCTCGCGGTTGCTGATCCGCCACAGCGAGGGCATCGGCCCCAACGCACTGGCGCTGCCGGGCGGCACCATGCTGCTGACCGACGACATGGCGCGGCTGCTGCAGCACGACACGAAGGTGATCGCGGGCGTGCTGGCGCACGAACTGGGTCATGTGCATCATCGCCACGGCATGCGCATGCTGGTGCAGGTGGGTGTGCTGGGCTTCGTGACCTCAGCGCTGTGGGGCGATTACAGCGGCGTGCTCGCCACCGTGCCATTCTGGTTCGGTCAGGCCCACTATTCGCGCGAGGCCGAGCGTGAGGCCGATGCCTACAGCGTCCTGGCCTTGCGCGACGCGGGCCTGTCTCCCGCCCTGATGGTCACCTTGTTTGAGCGCTTTCAGCTGTTCAAACGTTGTGGCGACAGGCTGCTCAAGCCTGTACCAGCGGGCAGCACACCGGTGTGCCCGACCGAGGCCAGCGGGCCCGATGACGACGAGCCTGATAGCTTTTGGGG
>JBIIQD010000464.1:0-3141 GCA_044342265.1 Hydrogenophaga sp.
CAGACCCTGTTTACCCACATCAGCAACCGCGAGCGCACGCAAGCCATGGCCGACGACCTGTTTGCGGCGGTCAGCAGCGGGGCCGTGAAGATTCGCATCGATCAGCGTTTTGCCCTGACCGATGTGAGGAAGGCACACGAGAGCCTGGAAGCCCGCCTGACCACAGGTTGCACTGTGCTTCTGCCCTGAGGCGGACAGGGATGAAAAGAGCCCCGGGGCTTGGGGCCCACGGGGCTTTTTCTATGGTCAAAGGGTGGTGGTCAGAACTTGAATCCGACGCCGAAGGTGACATCGCCGACCTTGGTCACAGTGTTGGCTCTGATCCGAATGGCGACGTTCAGAACGACATGCCAGCGCCAAGGGTGAAGCCGGTGAACTTCACGCCGTTGCCGCTGTAGTAGGTCATGTAGTCGGCGCTGACGCTCAAGGGACGGTTGCCGAACGACTTCCATGGCGTCATGGTTTTGAAGCCCAGTCCGTAAGACAGACCCGCACCGCCGTCCGTACCCGTGTAACCACCGACGCTGGTGCCTGCGTTCGCGACGCCCAGACGAGCAAAAAACTCCGTATCCCCGCCCACGCGCAGGCGCGGTTTGGCGTAGGCACCGAGCATCGTGCCTGCCCGCACGCTGTAACTCGCACCGAACAGGCCGACACCGTCAGCACCACGCAGACCCAGGCCCAGCATGGCTTCAGCAGCAAGATTGGGGTGGTAGTCGTAGCCGGCGATGGCTCGCAGCATGACCGGTTTGGCGGAGATACCAACCCGGGCGATCTTGTAGCTGAGGAGACTCAGGCCGGCTTCGGCATACACCAGCCCATCCAGCCCTTGCGAGGCCAGGCCACGTTCTACATAGACCTCGCCTTTGGCGGCACCCGCAGCGGCTTTCTTTTGTACCGTTTGCGCCGAAGCGGCGCAGGCCATCAGTGCCATCGCGCTCAGCGCGATCAGTTTCATCTTGGTATGCATGACATTCCCTGAAAACAATGGATTGAACAAAGTCTTAGGCCTGCGGTGACGAGAAACAAAAAAGGAGTCCTGTCCGGACTCCTTTAGCAGGCAAAAGACCCCTAAATTGTAGCGTCAGGCGGGCACTGGAGAAGGCGCCACGGCGCCGAGGGCGACGCGCAAGCGCTCCACCGTGCTGTCCACGTCGTGCCATTTGTCCAGACCAAACAATCCGATGCGGAAGGTCCTGAAATCGGCACCCTCGTCGCACTGCAGGGGTACGCCCGCAGCGGTCTGCAGCCCCGCGGCGAGGAACTTCTTGCTGTTCTGTATCTCGGGGTCGGTGGTGTAACTGACCACCACGCCAGGCGCCTGAAACCCAGTCGATGCAACGCTAGAGAAGCCACTGGACTCCAGCAAGTCGCGCACCTCGCGGCCCAACGCGATCTGTTCTTCCCGTACCCTGGCAAAGCCGTAGGCCTGCGTCTCCTTCATGGTGTCGCGCAGTCGCTGCAGCGCGTCAGTCGGCAAAGTGGTGTGGTACGCGTGACCGCCGCCTTCGTAGGTTTCCATGATCTGCAGCCACTTCTTGAGGTCCATCGAAAAGGTGGTGCTTTGCGTCGCGTCGATGGCCTGCCGCGCTCGTTCGCTGAGCATGACCATGGCGCAGCAGGGCGAGCTGCTCCAGCCCTTTTGTGGCGCCGAGATCAGGATGTCGACACCGGTGGCCTTCATGTCGACCCACATGGCACCCGAGGCGATGCAATCCAGCACGAACAGGCCGCCCACCGCGTGCACCGCGTCGGCCACTGCGCTCAGGTAGTCATCGGGCAGGATCATGCCGGCGGAGGTTTCGACGTGCGGCGCGAACACCAGCGCGGGCTTCTCGTGTGCAATCGAGGCCTTCACTTCTTCGATTGGGCACGGCGACCAGGGTGCCTGGGCACCGGTCGCGGTCTGGCGCGCCTTGAGCACGCTGTGGCTGGCCGGGATGGACCCCATGTCGAAAATCTGCGTCCATCGGTAGCTGAACCAGCCATTGCGGATCACCATCACATGCTTGCCTTGCGCAAACTGGCGCGCCACCGACTCCATGCCAAAGGTGCCGCTGCCCGGCACCAGCACCGCCGAGTGGGCACCATAGACCTGCTTGAGCATCGCCGAGATGTCGGTCATCACGCCCTGAAAGCGCCGGGACATGTGGTTGAGCGCACGATCGGTGTAGACCACCGAAAACTCCAGCAGGCCATCGGGATCGATCTGGGGCAGCAGTCCGGGCATGGTGTATCTCCTTGTGGGCAAATCGAAGGTCAGGTTAGCACAGCTTCCCCGATTCAGTGGCGCCCGGGCGGGGTGTCCAGATTCTGCAAACGGCTCTCCCGCAGGCGGCTGGGTGCCAGCGCTCCCGCCGAATCCAGGATCGGGTAAGCGATCGAGCAGATGTGGGAGTTGATGCGTTTGAGGTCACTGATCAGGTCGATGTGCAGCGAGCTGCTTTCCATGCTGGGTGCCGTACGGTCGGACAGACGCTCAAGGTGGCTGCTGGCGTATTCGCGCTCCATCTCGCGAAAACGCACCTTCTCTTCCAGCAGGCGCTGCGCGTTGCGCACATTGCCATCGAGAAACACGCTCATGCCCAGCCGCAGGTTGTCCAACAAGCGCGCGTGCAGGGCGCAGATCTCGGTCATGCCGGCCTCGGAAAACTCGCGGCCTTTACGGATCTTTTTGTCTTCGATGTCCAGTAGCACCCGCTCGACCGTATCGCCGATCTGCTCCATGTTGATGGTGAAGCTGATGATGTCGGTCCATCGGCGGCTTTCATCGTCGGTCAGCTGTTCGCGGGAAATCTTGGTCAGGTAATACTTGATGGCCGAATACAGACCATCAACGGTGTCATCCATCTTGCGCAGGTCCTGCGACAGTTGGAGGTCGTTGGTCCTGATGACGTTGATGACGCCGCGCAGCATGGTTTCCACCACATCGGCCTGGTGCAAGGCCTCGCGCGCTGCGCAGGAAATGGCCAGCGAAGGTGTGGCCAGGGCCGACGGATCAAGGTGATTGGGCCGGTCCAGCGCGCTGGCCGTGCCTTGCAGTGGCAGCAGCTTTTCGACCCAGCCGGCCACCGGTCCTGTGAATCCGATGAAGCACGCTGCCACCAAAGCGTTGAAACAGAGGTGGAACAGCACGGTCTG
>JBIIQD010000465.1:0-3133 GCA_044342265.1 Hydrogenophaga sp.
GATGGAGACGGTCTGTCCTGCATCGGCGATCACGATCGCGTCCGCGGGTTTCATGAAGAAAAAAGGCGGCTCGCGTCCGGTAAAGCCCATCTCTTTGGCGTGTTCCGCGTAGTTGCGTCCCACGCAATAGATGCGGTGCACCGGAAAGCGCTCGTGGCGACCGATCACTGGCACGGACGGCACGGGCGGTGGAGTGAAAACAAAGCTCATCGAAGTCCTTTTTTGCAGCGGGAAAGAAGGTTCAATGTTGCGAAGGCGGCAAACGCACCACCATGCCATCGAGCGCTGGGGTCAACTTGATCTGGCAGCTCAGGCGGCTGTTGGCCAGGACGGGGCTTGCCGCGAAATCGAGCATGTCGGTCTCATCGGCAACCGGTTTGGGCAGGTGGTCGACCCAGGGCGCATCCACCATCACATGGCAGGTGGCGCAGGTCAGCACGCCCCCGCAGTCAGCCTCAATGCCTCCCACGTTGGCGTCCACGGCCGCTTTCATCAGGCTCTGGTCGGTGGTGGCGTCGATGGTGGTTTCGGTCAGGTCGTGCCGGAAGAATCGGATTCGGATGGTGTTCATGGTGGTTTAGCTCAGCACTTCAATAGCGGCTGAAATACTCGCGCCGCTCAAAATCGGTCTTGTCCTTTGCGTCCGCGTGTCGATCGATCTCCGATTGTTTGAGACGACAAAAGTGCTGCACCACACCCTGGCCGAGCCCCTCGACCAATGCATGGTCAGCCTGCAGCGCAGTCAGCGCGTCGCTGAGCTGATCGGGCAGACGGGCATGGTGGCTGTCGTAGGGCGAGTCGGCGGCGGCGGGTGGCTCAGCGCCTCGCAACAGCCCGTCCAAACCAGCGTGGATCTGCGACGCCATGTATAGGTAGGGGTTGGCGGCGGGCTCGCCAATGCGGTTTTCAATCCGAGTGACGGGGTCACCAGGGCCGCCGATCACGCGCAACATCGCGCCACGGTTGTCCTGTCCCCAGATGATGTGTTGCGGTGCCAGCGCATGTGGCTTGAAGCGGCCATAGCCATTGACCGTGGGCGTGCTCAGCGCGGTCATGCCCGGCGCGTGTGCCAGCAGACCGGCCAGCCAGTGCGAGCCGATGTCGGACAAGGAATGCCTGGCGTCCCCGGGCATGCTGCTTTCGGCTGGCGCTTGTCGGACAAAGGCGTTGCGACCGCTGTCGCTTTCGACCAGCGACTGGTGCAGGTGCCAGCCGCTGGACATGATGGCCGGGAATGGCGGGCGGCACATGAAAGTCGCGAGGTAGCCCGCGCGCCGAAGCGCTTGTCGCACGCCGTTGCGGAACAGAACCATCTGGTCGGCTGCGGTCAGCGCATCGGTGGCGTCGAACACCGCCTCGACCTGGCTGGGCCCGAGTTCGATTTCCAGTGACTGCAGCGGCAGGCCCAGCGCCTGGGCAGTCTTCATCACGATGCGCATCGGCTCGTCCGCCATGTCGGTCATGGCCTCGGCCTGCAGCTGGTAGCCGGGATGGATCATCTCCACTGTGGGCGGCAACCCCGGCCAGGCAGCTTTCTCGGGGTCGAGTTGCGGCGTTTGATCAGTGATCCGGTAGATGTGGAACTCAACCTCAAGCCCAGTCTTCAGGCCAAACCCTGTGATGCCCAGCCGCGAAAGTGCCTGTTGCAATACCCGCCGACTGTCCAGTTCCACGGGCGTGCCGTCTTGGTGCCAGGGCTGGCAGCGCAGCCAGGCAGTGTCCTCGCTCCAGGGCAGCACCGTGAAGCTGACGGGGTCGGGCAGCAGCATCAGGTTGGCGGCGCCTTCGAATCCTCTGAGTCCCTCGGTGCCGCCCTTGTCGAACACCTTCCAGGCAGTGCGGTCCGAGGTGTCTTTGAGCATCATGGTGCCGACCATGCCGACCCCATCGCGCAGCGCCTTGATCGCCGCATGGGTCATCAATGTTTTGCCTCGCAGCTGTCCATGGGTGTCGCACCAGGCCATTCGAACGCGCTGGATGCCACTGGCATCAAGACGGCGGGCCACCTGCTGGCAGGCGGCTTCGCGTTCGGCGTCGTGCACGCCGCAGCGATGGGCGAAGAACTTCATGCCGCGCCAGCCACCAAGCCCGGCCTGGCGCTTGATGACCACGGTGCAGCTTCGCGTCTGAGGCGCACAGCTGTTTCCCACCAGGACTGCCAGCTCTGCGTCGGCGCGATGCCATCCACGGTGTCGGGACCGCCAATGGCCTTGGTCAGCGCCGGATCGCCGATGCCCGGCGGCGTCCCGCCCTGAGCGACCGAATCCATCGCCTGCAGCAGCAGACGGCGATGGGCCATGATCACCTTGTCGGTGGTGCCCAGGTGCTCTCGGGTTCTGTCCTGCACAGCACCCATGCTTTCGCAGGCCCACTGGTCATGCACATTGATGTCGTCTTCACCCATGCCCAGGAATGTGCGATTCGTTTGTTCCTCGGGGCTGAAGCCCCACTGGTTCCAGCGCCCAGCCTTGGGAATGTAGTCGGGCAGGGTCACGGCTTTCAGACGCTGCTCACGCATGGTGGTTTTGTCGACAGGCGTATCGAAACTCGTGAAGAAGGCGAACCAGTGGTTGTGTGTGTCGTCGACCGGCACGTGCATCTGGGTGATCGTCATGGTTTCCGACAGCGGGATTACGAAGGTCTGCGGGAACACGTCGTGGGTCACCCGCACGTGGGTCAAGGACCCATTCAAGCGACGCAGCGCGGTCAGCTGCAGTCCCCAGGGCTGGGCGGTCAACGAGATGTCGGGCTGTGCGAATTCGCGCATCACCTTGGTCATGGGCCAGCGTTCGCCGCCGATGTCTCCTGCGCTGGCGCCACGGAACTGCTTGCCGTAGCTGTCGTCGAGCGGGGCGTCGTTGAAAAAGCGATGCAGGTAGGAGGCATGGGCCGGGTCGATGCCGACCTCGAAGGCCTGCAGCCAATTGCAGTGCCACAGGCCTTTGAACACGAAGCTGTGCGAAGTCGGTGCGACAAAGCAGTCCAGCGAGGGGAAGGGCGGCGGCGTCTGCCCCTCAGGGCCCAGCCAGGCGAACAGTGCGCCAGCCTTTTGAACCAGCGGGTAGCTGCGCTGGCGAATGCGCTTGCAGAGTGTGCTGCCTGAAGGTTCGGCGGGGGTGTCGATGCACTGACC
>JBIIQD010000027.1:0-11958 GCA_044342265.1 Hydrogenophaga sp.
ACCGCCCTGAGGCGAGCTTTTGCAAATGGCGCTTGAGGGCTTCGGCCTCGCCCGACGACCAGCGCGACAGCAGGTGGGTTTCCTGCGCGCGGGCCTGGGCGATCAGCGCGCTGGCGATGCGCCGACCATTGGCCGTGGCGGCCACCAGGGTACGGCGATGGTCCGCCGGGTCGGTCAGCAGTTCCACCAGGCCATCGTCCGCCATGCGCTGGACCAGCTTGGTGACGGTGGGCTGCTTGGCAAGCACGTCCTGGGCCAGCTGACCGATGGCCACACCAGGCTGTTCGCCAAGCGTGAGCGCTGCGTCGTGCAGCACAGCGAGCACGCGCCAGGCGATGTGGGTCAGGCCCTGCGCCGAGATTGCGTTTTCAAAATCGCGGTACACGGCGTGGTTGGCCTGGCCGAGCAGGTAGCCCAGGTAGCTGCCGACAAAGCGGCCGTCGGTGGTGTGCGGCGCGCTCGGGTCCGCCTGCGTGCTCTGCAGTGGGTGCTCGGTGTAGAAGCGGCCCCCGTGGTACAGCAGGGGCGAAGCATTGGCGTGGCGCGTGCAGCGTTCGACTTCGCCGACAAAAATCACGTGGTCGCCTTCGCTGTATTGACTTCGGTTGAAGCACTCGAAAGTGGCGACGCAGCCTGAGAGCAGTGGCGCGCCGCTGACACCTTCAACAAAGTCGATCCCTTTCCAACGATCCACGTCGCGCGCGGCGAAACGTTCGGCCAGTGCCTGCTGGTCGGCGGCGAGCACATGGATCGCGTAGTGATGGCCGTTGGAAAAAGCTGCCATCGAGCCAGCCGCGCGCCCCAGGCTCCAGAGCACCAGCGGCGGGTCGATCGAGACCGAATTGAAAGAGCTGGCCGTCAGCCCGACCGGCTCGCCCTGGTCATTGCGCGCCGTGACGATGGTGACACCGGTCGCGAACATGCCCAAGGCCGCGCGGAAGTCGCGTGGCGAGAAGTCGGGTGGACGGGCCTGGTGGGCGGTGGGGCGGGCTGGGGACATGGCTGCAATTTATATGAAAATTCATCAATAATGGGGCCCTGGCCACCATTTCCCGTTGGCTGGTTCCCCCAAGCAGGAGACGACCCATGTTGCAGGAAAGGATCGAAGCCCCCTGGATCGACGCCTTTGAAACGGTGCTGCGGCGCTGCGCGCTGCAGCCAGGTGATACGGTGGCCATTCTCTGCGAAAGCCAGAGCCGACCGGTGCTGATTGAATTGGCGCGTCTCGCGGCGGCCCGGCTGGGCGCAGCGGCCTTCGTGCTGACCCTGCCCTCGGTATTCGGCGGCGTGGGCGAACCCGTGACGCGGTCGACCGGGGCATCACCTGCGATTCAACATCAGGCGCCGGTGATTGCGGCGCTGCAGTCCTGCACCTTGGTGATCGATTGCACGGTGGAAGGCCTGATGCACGCGCCCGAGCTTCCCGCCATTCTTCAAGGCAACGGCAGCACGCAGCCGCGCATCGTCTACGTGAGCAACGAACACCCCGAGGCGCTGGCGCGGCTGTTGCCCGACGACGCGACCGAGGTGCGGGTGAAGGAACACGTCAAGCGCCTGCGCGGCGCCAAGACGATGCGCGTGACGTCTGAGGCTGGCACGGACCTGAACATCTCGCTGCATGGTGCGGTGGTCGGTGGCAACTGGGGCAGCACCACGCGCCCCGGCACCCTGACGCACTGGCCCGGTGGTCTCGTGCTGGCCTTCCCGGCGGCAGGCAGCGTCAACGGGCGGCTGGTGCTGGCCGAGGGCGATGTCAACCTGACCTTCAAGCGCTACATCGAGCGCGCCATCACCCTGACGATCAAGAACGACTACGTCACCCGCATCGACGGCGGTGGCGTGGATGTCGAGCTGCTGCGCTCCTACTTTTCGGCCTGGGACGAGAAAGACTGTGTCGCCGCCGGGCCGCCCCAAGGCGACACGAGCCCCCTCGGGGGGCAGCGACCTGCGCAGCGTTGGAGCGTGGGGGCACCAGGTCCTGCCTACGCTGTGAGCCATGTCGGCTACGGCCTCAACGATGCCGCGCGCTGGGACAGCATGGCGCTGTACGACAAGCGCGACTTCAACGGCACCGAGCTGCGGGCCTTCGCCGGCAACTTCCTCTACAGCACCGGCGCCAATGAAACGGCGGGCCGCTACACCCGCGGCCACTTCGACTGGCCGATGCGTCACTGCACCGTGGCACTGGACGGCATGGTCGTTGTGGACGCAGGCAAGGTGGTCGCGTGAACAGCCTGCCCACTTTCACGACGCTGGGCGCTGGCGAGACGGTGCTGATGCTTCACGGCATTGGTGGCGGGCACCTGGCTTTCGCACCGCAGGTCGAGACCCTGGCCAGCGTGGGCTACCGCGCGGTCGCCTGGGACATGCCCGGTTATGGCCACAGCCCGCCGATTGAGCCCTATACCTTCAAAGGCCTGGCAGAAGCTTGCATCAGACTCATCGACGCACTGGTGGGCGAGAGCGACGATCCGGCGCAGGGCCGCCCCAAGCCGGATCAGCCCCCGGACTCGGCGATGACCGGGTCCCTCCCCGGTCCTGGGGCAGCGACCCGCGCAGCGGCGGAGCGTGGGGGCTCGGTCGTGCTGTTGGGGCACAGCATGGGCGGCATGATCGCGCAGGAGTTGATCGCTCGCCGACCCGACAAGGTGAGCAAGCTCGTGCTCTGCGGCACGTCGGCGGCCTTTGGCAGGCGCAGCGACGGCCAGAGTGCCCAAGCGTGGGCGCAACAGTTCATCGCCCAGCGCACTGCGCCGTTGGACGCCGGCCAGAGCATGGCCGAGTTGGCGGCGAAGCTGGTGCCGCAGATGGTGGGACCCGGCTCGCTGCCCGAGGGCGTGCGGCTGGCCGAGCAGTGCATGGCCCGTGTCCCCGAGGCCACGTACCGGCGAGCCCTCGACTGCATCGTCAGCTTCGACCGGCAAGCGTCGCTGCCGCACATCGGCGTGTCCACGTTGCTGGTGGGTGGCGAGTTTGACCGGGTGGCCTCGCCCTCGGTGATGAAGCAGATGGCGCAGCAGATCCCGAACTCGCGCTACATCGAGATGCCCGGCACCGGCCATCTGATGAACCTCGAAGCGCCCGATGCGTTCGACCGCATCCTGCTGGATTTCCTTCGCCGATGAGATGACCCCCCTGCGCCGCTTCGCGCCTTCCCGCCCCAAGACGGGGACCCTGTTCTGAGGAGACACACGATGACCACCCGCCCCGTCAACCCCGTCACCGGTCTGGACTTCACGCCCGCCGTGGGCGACATGCGTTTCACGCCGTTGCAGCGCGAGTGGCTGTCCAAGGCGCATGCGCTGGGCCGCGACACGTTTGCCGCGCGTGCCGCGCAGTGGGACAAGGAAGCCAGCTTCCCGTTCGCCAACTACGACGATCTGCGCGAGCAGGGTTTTCTCAAGCTCTGCGTGCCGACCGCATTTGGGGGCGCTGGCGCCGACTTCCCGACCTACATGATGGTCGCGGCCGAGATCGGGCGCTTCTGTGGCGCGACCGCACTGACATGGAACATGCACATCTGCTCGACGATGTGGACCGGTGTGCTGGCGGATGGCATCCCGATGACCGAGGCCGAGCGCCGCGAGCACTCGGCCCGGCGCGAGCTGCACTTTGGCCGCGTCGTCAAGGACGGCGCCCTCTACGCTCAGCCATTCAGCGAGGGCACGGCCGCCGCGGCCGGGCGCGCGCCCTTTGGCACCTCGGCGAAGAAGGTGGTTCAGGATGGCCAGAGCGGCTGGCTCATCAACGGCCGGAAGATCTGGGCCAGCCTCTCCGGCGCGGCCGATTACTACGGCATTCTCTGCACCGAAGACAAAGGCGACGACCACCCGGATGCCAAGGACACGCTCTACATCAGTGTGCCCGCCACGTTAGAAGGCCTGACCATCAGCGGCGAGTGGGATCCGCTGGGCATGCGCGGCACGGTGAGCCGCAACCTGGCCTTCAAGGACGTGTTCGTGAGCGATGCCGAACAGCTCATGCCGCGCGGCATCTACTTCAAGGGCGCGCAGACCTGGCCGGCCATGTTCTTCACGCTTTCGCCCACCTACCTGGGCGTGGCCAACGCGGCGTATGACTTCACCGTGAGATACCTGCGTGGTGAAGTAGAGGGTGAACCGCCGGTCAAGCGGCGCCAGTTCGCCACCAAACAGATCGCGGTGGCGCAGATGCGCATCCAGCTGGAGAACATGAAGAGCATCTTCGCGCGCGCGATTACCGAGGCCAAACCCAACCCGAGCAAAGACGAGAAGCTGCGCCTGTACGCCGCGCACTACAGCGTGATGGAAGGCGCCAACGACATCGCCCGCCTGGCCGTGCGCACCTGCGGCGGCCAGAGCATGCTCAAGCACCTGCCGCTGGAGCGCTTCTATCGCGACAGCCGTTGCGGAGCGTTGATGCTGCCCTGGACCGCCGAGCTGATCCTCGACCGCATGGGCCGCGAGACACTGTACGAAACCGGTGAGAAAGACGACTGAATCCCCAGGTCCCTAAAATCGCGGAATGTACTCTTCCGACTTGTTGTCAACGGTCCAGCGCGTCTTGCTGTGGCTGGGCCTTTCTCTGGCTGGCCAGCCGGCGCTGGCCACCGATGCAACGCCCCCCCTGTTCGCGAAGGCAGAAACCGTGGCGGTGCGTCCACTCACCGCCACGCTGCCCGAACCTTGTGGGGAGTTCGTCGCCCGACTGCCCAATGTCAAGGCGCCGCTGTGCGCAGCGGCGCAGCTGGTGCCCACCAGCGGCAAATCAGTGCAAGGCCGCACGCTGTTTGCGCGTGACCTGATGACGCCTGGTGCCCCGTTGCGAGTGCTGGTGGTGGGAGGGATTCATGGCGACGAGCTGTCATCCAGTTCGGTGGTGCTGCACTGGATCCAGTGGGCGCTTGAAACGCCTTCCAATGCGCACTGGCGCTTCATTCCCGCACTCAATCCCGATGGCTTGATGAAGCGGCCCGCCACCCGGGTGAATGCCCGTGGTGTGGATTTGAATCGCAATTTTCCGACGCCCAACTGGGAGCGCGATGCAAAGGTCTACTGGGAAAAGCGCACCAAGAAGGATCCGCGCCGCTGGCCTGGACCCAAGCCGCTGTCAGAGCCGGAGTCCAGATTCCTGCACGAGGAGATGGAGCGGTTCCAGCCTGACCTGATCGTCAGCATCCACGCACCCTATGGTGTGCTGGATTTCGACGGACCGACCGTTCCGCCCGCGCGCCTGGGTCGCCTCTACCTTGACCAGGTCGGCATCTTCCCGGGCAGCCTTGGCAACTATGGCGGCGTCCACAAGGGCATGCCGGTGGTGACGATCGAGCTGCCCAGCGCGATTCGCACGCCGCTGGACGCTGAAATGCGTCAAATGTGGCTGGACCTGCTGCGCTGGATGAGCGTGCACGTCAAGCCAGGCAACGAGAGCACCAGACCGCTGCCGGTCAAAGTCAAGAAGAGCTGATGGCCCAGCGGCGAGTACTTCCATGAGCACCTTCGACCCCGACGCCCTGGAGTGCCTGGCGGCCATCATCGAAGAGGGCGGTTTTGAGCGCGCAGCGCAACGACTCTCGATCACGCAGTCCGCAGTCTCGCAGCGCCTGCGCGCGCTGGAGGCGCAAGTCGGCACAGTATTGATCGTGCGCAGCCGTCCGCTCAAGCCCACGGCCGCCGGACAGCTCATGCTCAAGCACGCCAAGATGATGCGGCTGCTGCGGGCCGACCTGGAGACTGAACTCAAGGAGCTGGCGCCCGGCAGTGGCGGTGGAGGGCGCGACGAAGAGCGCATTTCGATCGCCATCAACGCCGACAGCATCGCCACCTGGGCGTTGCCGGCACTGGACTCCCTGGCGCGCCAGGGCCTGCCGATCGAGATCATCACCGACGACCAGGATTTCACCCATGAGTGGCTGCGCGAGGGCCAGGTGCTCGGTTGCGTGACCTCGCTGGGCCAGGCACTGCGCGGTTGCAAGATGGAGCCGCTGGGCTGCATGGACTATGTGGCGGTGGCGCAGGCCGGGTTCGCGCACCAGCATTGCCCCAAAGGGCTGAGCGCTCACAACTTCCACCAGTTGCCGTTTGTCTCTTTCAACCGCAAAGACCAGCTGCAGCACAGCTTTGTCGAGCAGGCGTTTGGTTTGCCTCGGGTCGGGCTGCGGCAGATGTTTGTGCCTTCTTGTGAAGGACAGGTGCGGGCGGTCCAGGCCGGTTGGGCCGTGAGTGTGCTGCCCTTGTTGAAGGTGCGCGATCTGCTGGCCAGTGGCGAACTGGTGAACCTCGCGCCGCAGCACCGGCTGGGCGTGACGCTGTACTGGCATTGCTGGAACCTCAGCTCCGATGTGCTGGACGCGTTGTCAACAGCGCTGGGTGAGGCCGCAGCCAGACAGTTACAGCCCGGTCAGACGCAAAAAACCCCGCCGCAGCGGGGTGTGAATCGCAGGGGTCAACCTAGGAACTTCACTTCGGCATGATGACGCTGTCGATGACGTGAATCACGCCGTTGTCGGCGACGATGTCGGTCTTCACCACGTTGGCAGCATCGACCTTCACACCACCAGTGGTGCTCACGGTCAGCTCACTGCCTTGCACGGTCTTGACCTTGCCGGCCTTGACATCAGCAGCCATTACCTTGCCGGCCACCACGTGATAGGTCAACACGGCGGTGAGTTTGGCTTTGTCCTTGAGCAGCGCGTCGAGATCGGCCTTGGGGACTTTGGCAAAGGCTTCGTCGGTGGGTGCGAACACCGTGAAGGGGCCTTTGCCCTTGAGTGTGTCAACCAGACCAGCGGCCTGCAGGGCAGTGGCCAGGGTCTTGAACGAGCCCGCGGCGACAGCGGTGTCGACGATGTCTTTGGCGTGAGCGGCGCTCAGCGAGGCCAGGGCGATGATGGAAGCAATCAGAGTCTTTTTCATGGGTACATCCTAAGGACAGAGGGAACAGGGAAACGGAAGAGAGAGCTTCAAGCAGGAGGCAGGATCACCTTGTCGATCACGTGCACCACGCCGTTGGTGCACAGGATGTCGGTGGCCGTGATGGCGGCGCTTCGGCCGCGGCCGTCGGTGATGCGGAGGTCAGACCCGACGGTGAAGGTCGAGGTTTGCAAAGTTGTGATGGGGGTGTTGATCGGCACGCCGGCCTTGAGCACCTTTCCTGACACCACGTGGTAGGTCAAAACCGTGGTCAGCAGGGCCTTGTCGGCCAGCAGAGCGGCCTTGGTCACGCCCAGTTCACCCAGCAGAGCCACGAACGCATCGTTAGTAGGTGCGAACACGGTCAAGGGCCCTGGTGCACTCAGCGCTTCCACCAGCCCGGCTGCCACAACCGCTTCAACCAGGATGCTCAGGCTGGGCGTAGCCTGGGCCGTCGCCACGATGTTCAGGGTTGGATGCGTTTCATCGTCGTCGCTGCCGCCGCAGGCAGCCATCAGGGTGACGGCCGAGCTGGCCATGAGGAAGGTGCGTCGTTGCATGGGCATGTCAAATTCCTTAAAACTAGAGAGGTTGAGGAGCGACAGTAGGCCTAGGCTCGTGAGACAACTGAAGGACTGAAGGAGTGTTTGGTACTGTCTGGGCTGAATCGTAATCTAAAAAGATCAAAAAAATACCAATCAGTATTAATTTCATACTTGTCAGTATGGTTATCGACGTTGCCGTCCACTTGCGGCAAAATCTGTAGTGAAAGTCAAATCCATGTCCACCTCTCTTGTTGAACCCATCCGTCGCGCGCCCCCGAAACGCAGCTTCCGTGAGCAAATGCACCTGGCGCGCGAAGATGCGATCGTCACGGCGGTGAATCGCCTGCTGGCTGAAAAAGGCTTTGATGCCATGACGGTCGATGAGGTCGCGGCAGAGGTCGGTATTGCCAAAGCCAGCCTCTACAAGCACTTTCCGAGCAAGGAAGACCTTGCGGCAGCGGCCATGGTCAAGGTGATGAACCGGGCGCGTGCTTTTCTGGACACGCTCGATCCGAAGGCCGCTCCTCTGGAGCTGTTGCGCCGGGTCGCGCGCTGGACCATGGAGGTTCAACTGGCCGGCGAAATGCCCTCGCTGCCCAGCGAAAATTCCAGCCTGCGCACGTCGCTGACCACCAACAAGGACTATGTCGACGGTCTGATGGACGTGAGCGACCGGCTGGGCGCGTGGATCGAGGCGGCGCAAAAAGACGGCAGCATCCAGTCTGCGCTGCCGCCGATTGCGGTCTTGTACACCCTTTATGCCCGGGCCTGCGATCCCGTGCTGGGCTTTCTCAAAGGCTCCGGCCTGTACAGTGAGAGCCAGATCATCGACATGGTGCTGAGCACCTGTTTCGACGGTTTGCGCAGTCGGTGAATCCGCACCGGCTGCGCGGGTCTATCGAACCAGCAGCACCGGGACCTTGCAATGTGCCAGCACCTGCGTGGCGACCGAGCCCATCACCAGGTTCCCCAGCGCGCTGTGACCGTGTGAACCCATCATGACCAGGTCGTAGTCTCCTGCATTGGCCTGTTTGGCGATCTGTTCGCCGGCGCTGCCCACCTTGTGCATCACCTTGGGATCGATGTCATGGCGCTTGAGGAACTTGAGGACGGGCGCCGTGACTTTCTCAGATTCATCAGCGTAGTAGCCGTTGGCGACATCTGCGCCCACGGCGGCTCTTGCCCGGGGTGGCAAAGGCGTCTGCACGGTGAAGAGCGTGAACTCGTTCTTGGCGCTAAAAACCTCCAGGTGAGTGGCCAGGTAGGCCAGCATTTTTTTTGTGTAGGCGCTGCCGTCCACGGCGAGAAGAATCTTCATGGTGTCTCTCCAATCGAAGGCCCACAACGGGGCATAGCCGACCAGTGTACGCGTCGGGTGGCCGGGGTAACCTATGGAGTTTCCACATGCACCGTCAACGCAGGCCTGAACCCGGCCTGCTCGTCCTTGCGCGCATAGCCCAGCGGGTTGGCGACGATGCGGCATCGACCGACACGCACATCGGTGGGGCAATGCAGGTGGCCGTGCAGCCAAAGATCGGCAAGAGGCAGCAGGTCGTCCAGTGCATTGCAGAAACCGGCGGTGCCAGGCGCGCGCCCATAACGTGGATCGGCGCTGTGCAAAGTGGGGGCGAAATGCGTGACGACCACCGTCGGTCCGACGTGGGGTTGTGCCAGCGCCTGCCTCAACCAGATTTGACACTCTAGCCCCAGCGCTCGCATCGCTGCAGCATCAAACAGGGCGCCATGCCGTTGCCCCGCCATCTTGTGCAGGTAGAAGTTGGCAGCACGAAACGCCTTCTCCCGCTGGCGCAGGCGCACGGTCTCGGTGGCGCCGGCCGGGGTCAGCGCGTCGTAGTCGCTCCAAAGGGTAGTGCCTACAAAACGCACGCCGCTCAAGGCCAACGTTGTGCGCTCGAGCCAGGCGATGCCCAGGCGATCACAAACGCGGCGCAAACCTGCGTGCGCTTCATCCATGTCCAGGCCGTCGTATTCGTGGTTGCCCGGCACGAAGAGCACCGGCACAGGCCAGCCGGCGTATTGCGGCAAGGGCGAAAAGCGTTGCAGGCCCCAGTCGGGCTCGTCCATCACGCTGCCATCGTGCCGCTTCTGGTACGAACCGACATCGCCCGCGAGCACCAGCAGGGTGGCGCCGGGGGCGGGTGTGGCGACAAAGCTGGGATCGGCCTCCAGGTGCAGATCGCTGAGCAACTGAATAATCATGGCGCGATTGTCAGGGCGCGTCATCCGGCACCTGGCCACCGGCCTGAAAGTGCTCCTGGGCGGAGCGGGACAGCGCCTGACGCAGCCATCGATGGGCACCCCTGTGCTCTGACTGGCGGTGCCACAACGCATCCACATGCACCGCTGGCACCAGCAAAGGCAGCTCGCGAGTGGTCAGCGCTGACTCAATGCCCGTGACCTCCACAAAGTGGCGCGGCAAGACCGTCAGCAGGTCGGTGCTGGCAACGACCCGTCCAGCGGTGAAAAACTGATTGACCGTGATCACGATGCGGCGCTGCCGCGACTGCGCCGAGAGCGCCTCGTCGACAAACCCGAACGGCCGCCCTGAAAAACTCACCAACAGGTGCCGGGCAGCGCAAAAAGCGTCCAGCGTCAGTGGCTGTTGGGCCAGCGGATGGCCGCGGCGCATCACTACCACATACTCCCCGTCGTACAGCCGCTGATGCAGGAACCTCGGGCTGTGCTCCTGCAGATGGATCGCGCTCAACTCGGCAATCACACCCGGGAAGTGACCGACAGCCAGATCGGCTGTTCCCGCCTCCAGCAAGCCACGCGGGTCTCGCGTGGTCAGCGGCACGATGCGCAAGCTCACGCCCGGGGCTTCCCGCTCCAACACTTCCACCAGACTGGGCACCAGCTTGGCCGCCGTTGCATCGGCCATCGCCAGCACAAAGGCCTTTCCCGACGTGCCGGGCTCGAAATCAATGGGCGACAAGGACTCGCGCAGCTGCGCCAGCGTGTCGCGCACCGTGGGCCAAAGGGCCAGTGCCGCCGGCGTGGCCTGTACCCCGTAGCCCGAGCGCCGCACCAATTCATCGCCCAGGTGTTCGCGCAGGCGCTTGAGCGCGTTGCTCACGGCGGGTTGCGTCATGGCCAGGTTATGGGCTGCGCGAGTGAGGTTGCGCTCGGCCATCACTTCGTCAAACACCCGCAGCAGGTTCAGGTCAAGGGTGCGGAAATTGGACTCATTCATATGTTTGGTGAATGTAAGTCATTACTAAAATAAACTTGTATGACATTCGGGTTTACCCTAGTATTTGCCTGTCCAAAAGACGCATTCACCAAGGAGTTCGCCATGAGCACTGTTTTCTCTCTGTCTTCCAAAGCTGCCGTTCAGGGAACGCACGGCGCCGAGCGTGGCACTTACCGCACCCTGCGCCGCTTCGACGGCTCCCGCAGCCTGGCCACACTGCTGCTGGCAGCCGCCGTCGCAGCCCTGGTGGTGCTGGCTGAACAGATGATCGGCACCTGGGCCGACGGGCACCTGTTTCTGGGCTGGGTGGCGCTCTGGGTGGTGATTTTCGCCAGCTCAGTGCTGTTCGCAGGCTCCGCGCGCCGATTGGCCCGCTCCACCGTGCGCTCGTTGGACAGCTGGTCCGCGTCGCTGGCCGAAGCCCGGGCCGAAGCGCGCCTGTGGGATCTGGCCCGCACCGATCCCCGTCTCAAGGCTGAGCTCATGCAGGCTCGAGCCCGGGCCAGCGAATTGGCCCAAGAGGCCGACGCTGTGGCTGCATCGACATCAGCATCCAAAGCCTCGCGCGACGGTGACTTCGCGCAAGCACTTGCGCCATTGGGGCTTGACTCGGGCTTTTCTGCGCCTATGCGTCGCTCGGCGCAACAAACGGTGCTTCGCAAGTCAGCCTATTTGCCTTATCTGTAAGCCAATCAGCCGCCAGGATGTAGGTGGCGCAACAAAAGACAAAAGCCCCGCGGCGCGGGGCTTTCTGTTGTGCGATCGGCGCACTGATCAGACGGAGGCCAGGCGCCCTTCCAACTCGATCTTCGTGGTGACCAGCGCCTGGGGCAGGTGGTAGGCCAGTTGCTCGAAGTGCGCGTCGTGCAGCTTGAACTCCTCGGCCCAGGCCGCTTTGTCGATGCTGGTGACCTGCTGGAACTGCTGGGCGTTGAAGTCCAGACCTGTCCAGTTGATCTCAGCGTAGGCCGGTGCTGTGCCGAACATCGTGGTCTCGCCCTGGGCCTTGCCTTCGATGCGGTCGATCATCCACTTGAGCACGCGCATGTTGTCGCCGTAGCCGGGCCAGACGAATTTACCTGCAGCGTCCTTGCGGAACCAGTTCACACAGAACATCTTGGGCAGCGCAGCGCCAGACTTGGCGACGGTGTCACCCACGTTGAGCCAGTGCTGGAAGTAGTCGCTCATGTTGTAGCCGCAGAACGGCAGCATGGCGAACGGGTCCCGGCGCACCACGCCTTGTGCGCCGAAGGCCGCTGCGGTGGTTTCGCTGCCCATGGTGGCGGCCATGTACACGCCCTCGGTCCAG
>JBIIQD010000466.1:0-3130 GCA_044342265.1 Hydrogenophaga sp.
AGGTTTTGGCCGCGGTAGCCTGTGACCTCCGCGGCGAGTGGATGGGACTCTCGGCTCTTCAGATTGAGCCCCACAGCAAACATGCTCTGCATGTGCTGACGAAACGACTGAGCCTTGAGATCGTTGGTCAGACCTTCGGTCGCAAAGTGTTGAAGTCTCGGGTGTTGGTCTTCGGTCGAAAGGCTCATGCTGTCTCCAGGGTGTGCTGATGGCACCTCGTGGCGTGAGTTTGCCACCCCAGGCAGTTTTGAAAGAATGATTGTTTTGGATGTTACGTATCTATCGCGTTGATGAGTCGGAATGTTCACGAACGGTAGGCGCATCTCGGAAGAGGAAAGACGCAGAAGCCCCGCCTTCGAGCATCTTTTGAGGCTATGTTGATCAACCGATGAAGCAGTTTTGGATACTGCCTTCGTCAAATCGTTCTGAAACCCAAGGGGGATGTTCAAAACGGGTACAAGAAGTCGACCGGTCCCGCCTGTTCTGCACTGGTCGTCGTCGACGGGTGCGAATCTGAAGTCGCGCCAAGCGGGGGACTATCAACGCTGGTTTGGAAACAGCCGTTCGATGGGGCAGTGGGTCTTGATGAAGGGCGACTTGATCACGATGTAGCTGAAGTATTTCGCGATGCCGATGTTGCGTTCCAGCAGTTCTTCAACCACTTCCTGGTAGTGGTTGACGCCGCGGGTGAGGAAGCGAAGCAGGTAGTCGTAACCGCCGCTCACCAGGTGGCATTCCAGCACCTCGTCGACCTCACGGATCGCCGCCTCGAAGCGGGCGAAGTCCTCTCGCCGGTGGTCAGCCAGCGTGACTTCGGTGAACACGGTGAGCGTGTCGCCCAGCTTCTCCAGCCGCAGGTGAGCGCCATAGCCGGCGATGTAGCCCGCCTGTTCCAGCCGCTTGACCCGGATCAGGCAAGGGCTGGGCGACAGTCCCACGGCATCGGCCAGATCCACGTTGGTCATGCGCCCGTTTTTCTGCAGCTGGGCCAGGATGCGCAGGTCGAGTCGATCGATCTTGGTGGCGTCATTCATTGCGGTGCCCTGTGAACTATTGGCTGTTGATTGCAAGCATTCTGCAGCGGCGCAGCGGCCTGCGGAAGTGTGGAATACCAGTGTTCAGCCTTTCAGTGCCGCGCGCACATCGGGTTGGGTCAACACATCGTCAAGCGTCTTTTTCAAGCGTTCGAACATCAGGCCGAAGTCCGACTCGGTGAACGTGAGAGCTGGCGCAAAGCCCAGGATGTTGTCACCGAAGGCACGGAAGACAATGCCGTTGCGGTAGGCGGTTGCTGCCATGCGGTTGGGCAGGTCCAGCGCGACATCGAAGCCGGCCTTGGTGGTCTTATCGCTCACCAGCTCCAGCGCGCCGAGCAGCCCGCGATGACGCGAATCGCCCACCAAGGGGTGGCTCCGCAGCTCGTCCAGCCCGTGCGCGAACACAGGCGCCACGCGCTGGCCGTTGGCCAGCACACCGCCGTCTTCGTACAGGCGCAGCACCTCCAGCGCCACGGCAGCGCTCACCGGGTGAGCCGAGTAGGTGGCACCGTGACCGATGGGGGCACCCTTGGGCGCGCTGTCGGCGATGGCGGTGTATACCTTGTCGGACATTAGCGTTGCACCCATGGGCACGTAGCCCGAGGTCAGGCCCTTGGCCACGGTCATCAGGTCGGGCTCTACACCTTCGGCATCGCAGGCGAACATGGGGCCGGTGCGGCCAAAGCCGGTGATGACCTCGTCCACCACGAACAGGATGTCGAGCGCGCGCGCCGCATCGCGCATGGCCTTGAGCCATCCCTTGGGCGGCACGACCACGCCGCCCGAACCCTGTATGGGTTCGCAGAAGAAGGCGGCCACGTTCTCAGCACCCAGCTCGGCCACCTTGGCCTTCAGCGCCGCGACCGATGTGTCGATGATGGCCTGGCTGTTCGCCGGGTCGGCGGCGCGGTAGGGGTTGGGCGAAGGGATGTAGTGCTGGGTGGGCAGCGGCAGGTCGAAGCCGCGGTGGAACACCGGCAGCGCCGTGAGGCCAGCGCCGGTGGACGAGGAACCGTGGTATCCGCGCTCCAGCGAAATGAAGTGCTTCTTGGCGGGTTTGCCGGTGGCGTTGTGGTACTGCACGATGAAGCGCACCGCCGCGTCCACCGACTCCGAGCCGCCCAGCGTGAGATACACGTGGCGCAGCGAAGCGGGCGAGATCTGCACCAGCTTTGCGGCCAGGCGGATGGCCGGTTCACTGCTGAAGTGGAAGTAACCGGTGGCGTAGGGCAGCTGGCGCATCTGAGCGGCTGCGGCCTGCACCACGCTCTCCTGCCCGTAGCCCACGTTCACGCACCAGAGGCCCGCAAACGCATCGAGCAACTGGTGTCCTTTGGCGTCGGTCAGCCAGATGCCCTGGGCGCCGGTGAGGATGTTGGGGCCGCGCGCTTCGTGCTCGCGCCAGGGCGCGACGGGGTGGATTAGGTGGGCGCGGTCAAGTGCATCGAGCGCAGCGAGCTGGGGCAGGGCTTCGGAGTGGGTCATGGCGGCATCCGTTGGTGACAGTGGACAAGGACACGAGGGGCGGTGCGAAGGGCAACGCCGCTCTTCTTCACGTGTTCAAGCTTAGAAGGACTGTCGGCCAAGGTGGTGCTGCATTGGCCCTTGCGCGTGCAGCAGGCTGCGGTAGTTGCGCGCTGTACAGCAGATCGTTTTGCGTGACGGGGCCGAGGTTCAGTAGCCCCGCTCGCGGTTGACCAGCCCGCTCATCGGCAGGCCTTGGCGATGTCGCCTCAGATTCTCGATCAGGGCGTCGACTGCGGATTCGGGTTGGGTCATGCTGGCGATATGCGGCGTCAGGGCAACCTTGGGGTGGATCCAGAACGCATGGTCCGGCGGCAAGGGTTCGGGCTCACAGACGTCGAGCACCGCGCGGGAAAGCTGCCCTTCGTCCAGGGCGCGCAGCAGGTCGTCCTGCACCAGGTGTCCTCCGCGCCCAACGTTGATCAATGCGGCGCCGCGAGGCAATTGATCGAACAGGCCTTTGCAGAGGATGCCGCGGGTGCTGTCGGTCAGGGGCAGCAGGCAGATCAGGATGTCTGTGCGCGCCAGCAACGACCGCAAGCCCTCAGCACCGGCATGGCATTCGATGT
>JBIIQD010000467.1:0-3126 GCA_044342265.1 Hydrogenophaga sp.
CAGCACGTCCTTTTCAAACGAGCGGCGCAGTTCGGCGTTGCCGTCCTTGCGCGCCACCCCATCAGCCAGCCAGGCGTCGAACATGTCCTTGAATGGTCTGTTCTGGCTGGCCTCGGCGGCTGCTTGTGCAATCGTCGCTTCGACCGCAGCCTGGTTCTCGATGCGCTCGGCCTTCTTCTGGTCGTTGGGGTTGACGCCGGAACGGACCAGATCTCGCGCCTCATCGCGTTGTCGGCGGATCTGTTCCATGGACATGGCCGGCCAGGTGCCACAGTAGTGCCAGGCCACTTTGCCGTTCCATTTGAAGGCGAATTTGAAGTGGATGGAGATGGTCTGGTCGCCGACGACCCGGACTTCGCCGGTCAGTCCGTCGCCGTCGCTCAGCATGTCCCCGCGCCACGCCAGGGGCACGGCCTTGAGCTCCAGAGCCGTCCACTTTTTGCCTTTTCCTGACTTCGGATATCGCGTCATACAGGTCCTGGGGGGTAAACCGGGGGGTAAACCGAAAAAACGCTGTAAGTGTATTTTGTGAGACGACCTGAGATCAAGTATCCTTTATATCTATATGATTTAAAACAAAAAATGTCGTCCCATAGCGTCCCAGGAAATCCCGCAAGATTTCACGTATATTTCGATGGGGTGCAAGGGGTCGCGAGTTCGAATCCCGCCACGCCGACCACAAACGCAATCAGCCCGGAGTCTCACGACTCCGGGCTTTTTTGTCTTTTCGTGCTGCGAAGATCGCCTTCAGGCGATATCAATGGTGTGAAAACCGAAGTGCCCCTGTCGCCGGTCGGCAAAGTAGCGCTCCAGCGTCTCCCGTACCGTCCTGAACGCGATCTCATCCCAGGGAATCTGTTCTTCGGTGAACAGACGTGCTTCGATGGTTTCGGTGCCAGGTTCGAAATGTTCGCTGAGCAGGCGTGCCCGGTAAAACAGATGCACTTGCCCGACACGTGCCACGTTCAGCAGTGTGAAAAGCGACCCCATTTCGATCTTCGCGCCTGCTTCTTCCACCGTCTCGCGATGCGCGCCTTCTGCCGTGGTCTCTTCCAGTTCCATGAAGCCAGCCGGCAAGGTCCATTTGCCGCGACGCGGCTCTATGTTTCGCAGGCACAGCAGCACTTGGGCACCATCTTCGCCCCAGACGGGCACAGTGCCCACCACATTCAGCGGGTTCTCATAGTGCACGGTGGCGCATACGGTGCAAACGGCGCGGGGCTTGGTGTCGCCATCATCTGGCAAACGGTAGACCACCGGGGCGCCGCATTGGCGGCAGTGCTGGATTGGGCTGCGGAACATGGCCCAAAGTGTAGGGTGAAAAAACAAGGGCTCCCGAAGGAGCCCTTGAGACACTGACCGCAATCAGGCTTTCTTCGGAGCGCCTTTGCCATGTTTCTCGATCAGCGCTTTGGCGGTGTCAAGCAGCTGCCTGCCGTTGAAGCCGCGCTTGTCCATGTCCTGCATCCATTCGACTTCAACCAGCCGCGCCTTGCGCTTGAACTCCTGTGCTTCCGCGGCAGGAATGGAGTGGATGGTGTTGCCCAGTTTGGCGGCGGCCTCGCGACCTGCCGCGTCGCCGGCCTGTTGTGTTTTGCCCAGCCAGCCGGAGGTTTCAATGCCGGAGTTCTTGTCGATGATGGCTTTCAGGTCGGGTGACAGCGACATGTACTTGGCCTTGTTCATCGCCAAGATGAAGGTCGTCGTGTACAACGCACCACCGGCCGGGTCGAACTCGCTGTGGAACTTGGTGAGCTCCTGCACCTTCACCGAAGGCACCACTTCCCAGGGGATCACGCAGCCGTTGATCACCCCTTTGGACAAGGCATCAGGAATCTGTGGCAACGGCATGCCCACGGGCGTGGCACCCAGATAGCCCAACATCTTGGTGATCTGGCGCGTCGGACCACGCACTTTGGAGCCTTGCAGGTCCGCCGCAGTCTTGATCAGCTTCTCGCGCATGTGGAACATGCCGGGGCCATGCACCTGCAAAGCCAGGGGTTGCACTTCCTTGAACTCGTCCGTGGCCACGGTCATGGTGTATTCCCAGTAGGCCCTGGAGGTTGCCTCTGCATTGTTCATCATGAACGGCAGCTCGAACACCTCGATGCGCGGGAAGCGACCAGGTGTATTGCCGGGCAAGGTCCAGACAACGTCAACGACGCCGTCTTTGGCCTGGTCATACAGCTGCACGGGAGAGCCGCCCAGCTGCATGGCCGGGTAGGCCTCGAACTTGATGCGGCCCTCGGAGTCTTTGGTGACTTTGTCCATCCAGGCCTTGTGCATGTTCAGCCAGACATTGGACTGGGGGGACATGAACGTGTGGAATTTGAGTGTCACGCTTTGCTGGGCAAAGCCGACGAGTGCGGGTGCGCCAAAGGCAACGGCCGCAGTGGACTGGAGCAGGGTTCTGCGCTGGATCATGGGGGTTCCTTGAAAAGGGCAATCAGGTCATTTGAGACGATGAATTCTAGGATTCTGGTTTTTGGGGTTAACCCTTGGCATTGCAGCGTTCACACCACTTGAACGGTGATGCCTGTGAGCCCTTCGACCCCGGCCGTCATGATGTCGCCCTTGATCACCGCGCCCACGCCTTCGGGTGTGCCGGTGTAGATCAGATCACCCGGCTGCAGTTCCCAGGCGGCCGAGAGATGTTCGATGGTTTCGCCAACGTTCCAGATCAGCTGCGAGACGTTGCTGCGTTGGCGGTCTGTGCCATTGACCGCGATCCAGATGGAGGCCTGATCGACGTTACCAGCCAGTCCGCAGGGTGTGATGGGTCCAATTGGCGCCGAGAGGTCGTGGGCCTTGCCGATGCACCAGGGACGGCCCTGCTTCTTCATGTCGGACTGCAGGTCTCGGCGCGTCATGTCCAGTCCCACCGCATAGCCAAAGATGTGACCCGCAGCGTCCTGTGCCTTGATGTTTGAACCACCGGTGCCGATGGCCACCACCAGCTCGACCTCGTGGTGCAAGTTGCTGGTCAGGCTGGGGTAGGGGATGGAGACGGTCTGTCCTGCATCGGCGATCACGATCGCGTCCGCGGGTTTCATGAAGAAAAAAGGCGGCTCGCGTCCGGTAAAGCCCATCTCTTTGGCGTGTTCCGCGTAGTTGCGTCCCACGCAA
>JBIIQD010000468.1:0-3123 GCA_044342265.1 Hydrogenophaga sp.
GTTGGAGCTCCTGGGAAGCGACATTGAACGGTTGGCACAGCAGAGACCGGCAAACCCCGACCGCCTGTTCGCCCTGATCTCGGAAAAAGACGAGGTGCTGGACTGGCACGAAATGGTGAGCTTCTGTAAGGGCGGCACGGTGCGGCGCCTGCCCGAAGGCGATCATGCGATTGCCGATTTCGAGCGGCACCTCGATGACCTGCTCGGGTTCCTGCAGCTTGCAGCCTGAGCCCGCCGGCGCCCCCCATGCATGGGACAATCCAGCCCATGCATATTCTGTTCGACGAAGCCGGCAAACTCATGACTGGTCGCCTCATGTCCGAAGCCGAAAGCTCGTTGCAGGTGGAGCTTGACTCGGGCAAGCGCGTCAAGGTCAAGGCCGCCAACACCCTGCTGCGATTCGAGAAGCCTGCTCCAGCCTTGCTCATGCCCGCCGCAACCGCCCTGGCCGCGACCATGGAGCTCGAACTGGCGTTCGAGTTCGCCCCTGAAGACGAATTCGGGTTTGCCGATCTGGCCGCCGACTACTTCAGCAACCCGGCCACGACGGAGCAACTGGTCGCTGCACTGATCTGTTTGCAGGGCGCACCGCACTACTTCCGGCGCGCCGGCAAAGGCCGCTACAAAAAGGCGCCACCCGAGGTCGTGGCACTGGCGCTGGCCGCCATCGAAAAGAAGAAACAGGTGCAGGCGCAGATCGACACCTGGTCTGCCGAACTGGTGGCCGGCACCTGCCCCACGCCGGTGCGTCAGCAGCTTTACAAAATTCTGTTCAAGCCGGACAAGAACGCGCCGGAGTACAAGGCCGTGGTCGAAGCCGCTCGCAGCAGCCACCTCAACCCGCTGGCGCTGCTGGAGAAAGCCGGCGCCATCCACAGCGCCTACCAGTTCCACTGGCAGCGCTTCCTGTTCGACCAGTTCCCCAAAGGCACAGGCTTTCCGAGCCTGCAGGCGCCTGACATCTCGGACGAATTGCCGCTGGCCCCGGTGCAGGCGTTTTCCATCGACGATTCACAGACCACTGAAATCGACGATGCGCTTTCGCTGCAGGGCCTAAGCACCGGTACGGTCACGCTGGGCATCCACATCGCGGCGCCTGGCCTGGCGATCAAGCCGGACGACGCCATCGACCAGGTGGCACGCCAGCGCCTGTCCACCGTCTACATGCCGGGCCACAAGGTCACCATGCTGCCCGAGGCGGTGGTGCAGTCCTACACGCTGGAAGCCGGACGCGACTGCCCTGCGGTCTCGCTGTACGTGAGCTTTGACGAAAGTACCCTGGAACTCAAAGACAGCCGCACGGTTCTTGAGCGGGTGCCGATCGCGCACAACCTGCGTCACGACCAGCTCGACAACGTCATCACCGAGTCCTGGCTCACGGGCGAGGTGTCCGCGGACTGTGCCTCTCCAGAGATCGCCGCGCTGCAGTCTTCGTTGGGCTTCATGTTTCGCTTGGCGAAGCACCTCAAGGCACAGCGTGAAGTGGTGCGTGGCAAGCCCGAGACCTTCAACCGCCCCGATTACAGTTTCAAGCTGCAAGGCGTAGCGGGCAATGAGCCCGACGGCAACGAGACCGTCGTGATTGGCACCCGTTCGCGCGGAGCGCCGCTGGACCTGATGGTGGCCGAAGCCATGATTTTGGCCAACAGCACCTGGGGGCAGTGGCTGGCGGCCTGCGGCGTGCCCGGCATCTACCGCAGTCAGGCCAGCCTGGCACCCGGCGTCAAGGTGCGCATGGGCACCCGCGCGCAAGCGCACGCTGGCATCGGCGTCAAAGCCTATGCCTGGAGCACCTCGCCCTTGCGCCGCTACGTCGATCTGGTCAACCAGTGGCAGATCATTGCCTGCGCGCGCCACGGCAACACCGCTGCGCTGGTGGCACCCTTCAAGCCCAAGGACACCAACCTGATGGCGGTCATCAGCGCTTTTGACGCGGCCTACACGGCCTACAACGGTTTCCAGAACGGCATGGAGCGGTTCTGGACACTCAAGCACCTGCAGCAAGCGGGCCTCACCGAGCTGACGGCCACACTGATCAAAGACAACCTGGTGCGCGCCGATACATTGCCGCTGGTGCTGCCGGTGCTGGGTGCCGAAGGCCTCCTGCGGGGCGCCCACTTGCGGGTGCGGCTGGGCGCGATTGACGAGATCGCGCTGGACGTCTCAGGCACTGTGATTGAACGGCTGGATGGTGCGGACGCTGCGCCGGACGAGTCGGCTGACGGTGACGACGAGGAACTGGCCACGCCGCTGGCGCTGGCGATCGACGTCAACGAGCCCGAAGTGGGCACCGACCCTTCCACCTGCGCTCCTTGAAGCAGCACGGATAATCGCGCTCGTGAATCCGGTTCTGAACCACCTTCGGCGTCTGAGCACGCTCCAGATCGCGCTGGGCATCTCGGTGGCCGTGCACGCCGCGCTGCTGACGGTGCGCTTTGTTGATCCGGAAGGATTCAACCGGGTGTTTCAGGACACACCGCTGGAAGTGATCCTGGTCAACGCCAAAAGCGAAGAGCGGCCCGAAAAAGCCCGCGCCATCGCCCAGGCTTCACTGGCAGGCGGTGGCGATGCAGAGAAAGGCCGCGCGACCTCGCCACTGCCTTCGATGCAAGAAGCGCGGCTGGGCGAGACGCCAGAAGAGGACGAGCGCATGATCGAAGCGCTCAAGCAGCACCAGAGCCAAATGCTGGCCCAGGTCAAGCAGCAGCTGGCGACCATGCCGCCGCCCGACCTGCAAGCGGTCAATCCGAGCCCCGAATCGGCCGACCGCGAACGCCGCCGCCAGTTGCTCACCAAGCTGCTGGCCGAAATCGAAAAGCGCATCAACGAAGAGAACGCCCGGCCACGCAAGCGCTACATCAGCCCGGCCACACGCGAAGAGGTGTATGCCATCTACTACGACGAGTTGCGGCGCAAGATCGAGGACCGGGGCACCACCAACTTCCCCGAAGCGGCCGGGCGCAAACTCTATGGCGAGCTGACCATGGTGATCACGGTCAACCACTCGGGGACCGTCCTCAACACCGAGGTGGTGCAGACGTCGGGCAACCTGACGCTGGACCGTCGGGCCGAGTCGATCGTGCGCAGTCTGAAGTTTGGCAAGTTCAATGACGCCATGCGCCG
>JBIIQD010000470.1:0-3115 GCA_044342265.1 Hydrogenophaga sp.
GGCGAGCACGGCGCCTCCAACGTCATGATGCTGCCGGCTTCCAAGGGTACCGGCATCATTGCTGGTGGCCCGATGCGCGCGGTCTTCGAAGTGCTGGGCATCACCGACGTCGTGGCCAAGAGCCATGGCTCGAGCAACCCCTACAACCTGGTGCGCGCCACATTGGACGCACTGAAGAACTCCACGACTCCCGCCGACGTGGCTGCCAAGCGCGGCAAGTCGGTCGAAGAGATCCTGGGCTGATTGGAGCGATCATGACCACTCAAACCACCGTCAAGGTCCAACTGGTGCGCAGCCCCATTGGCACCAAGCAGTCGCACCGCGACACCGTTCGCGGGCTGGGCTTGCGCAAGCTCAACAGCACCAGCGAGCTGCAAGACACCCCCGCCGTGCGCGGCATGATCAACAAGATCGCCTACCTGGTCAAAGTGCTCTAAGCACAGATCACAAGAGGACATATTCGTCATGGAACTCAACACCATTCAGCCCGCAGCGGGGGCCAAACATGCCAAGCGTCGTGTCGGTCGTGGCATCGGCTCAGGCCTGGGCAAAACCGCTGGTCGCGGTCACAAGGGCCAAAAGTCACGCTCTGGCGGTTATCACAAGGTCGGCTTCGAGGGTGGCCAGATGCCCATGCAGCGCCGCCTGCCCAAGCGTGGCTTTAAGTCGGCGCAACTGCAGTTCAACGCTGAAGTCACTTTGACCGACCTGAACACGGTCGAGGCAGCCGAAATCGACATGCTCGTGCTCAAGCAAGCGGGTCTCGTGGCCCACATGGCCAAGCGCGTGAAGGTGGTCAAGACCGGTGAAGTCACCCGTGCCTTGAACCTCAAAGGTGTGGGTGCCACGGCTGGCGCCAAAGCTGCGATCGAAGCGGCCGGCGGTTCGCTGGCCTAATCGCCACAAGTCAAAGGTAATCGTGGCAACTGGCTCCACAACCCTGGCCAAAACGGGCAAGTTCGGCGACCTGCGTCGCCGACTGGTATTCCTGTTGTTGGCACTGGTGGTTTACCGCATAGGGACTCACATCCCTGTGCCCGGTATCGACCCCGATACGCTGGAACAGATGTTCCAGGGGCAGGCGGGCGGCATCCTGAGTCTGTTCAACATGTTCTCGGGTGGCGCGCTCGAACGGTTCAGTGTGATGGCCTTGGGCATCATGCCGTACATCTCGGCATCGATCATCATGCAGCTGATGACGTACGTGGTGCCGACGTTTGAGCAATTGAAGAAAGAAGGCGAAGCCGGTCGTCGCAAGATCACCGCCTATACGAGATATGGCACCCTGGCATTGGCCATTTTCCAGGCCATGGGCATTGCCCTTGCCCTTGAAAGCCAGGCGGGTCTGGTGATTGATCCGGGGATGGCGTTTCGCTTGACCACGGTGGTCAGCCTGGTGGCTGGCACGATGTTTCTGATGTGGCTGGGCGAACAGATCACTGAGCGCGGGCTGGGCAACGGGATTTCGATACTGATTTTTGCGGGTATCGCTGCCGGTCTGCCATCGGCCATCGGTGGCATGCTCGAACTGGTTCGCACGGGTGCGATGAATATTCTGGCAGCTCTCTTCATCATCGCCATGGTGATCCTGGTCACCTATTTCGTGGTGTTTGTCGAACGCGGTCAGCGCAAGATCCTTGTCAACTATGCGCGTCGTCAGGTGGGCAACAAGGTGTACGGTGGGCAGTCATCGCACTTGCCACTGAAGCTGAACATGGCCGGTGTGATTCCGCCCATCTTCGCTTCTTCGATCATTCTGCTGCCGACCACGGTCGTGAGTTGGGTGAGCACAGGTGACTCCACGCGCTGGTTGCGCGACATCGCCTCAGCTTTGTCGCCAGGACAGCCAATCTATGTGGCTTTGTATGCCGCAGCGATCATTTTCTTCTGCTTCTTCTACACCGCGTTGGTGTTCAACAGCCGCGAGACTGCAGACAACCTGAAGAAGAGCGGCGCGTTCATTCCGGGTATTCGTCCTGGGGACCAGACCGCTCGCTACATCGACAAGATCTTGTTGCGTCTGACGTTTATCGGTGCGATCTACATCACGGCAGTGTGTCTGCTGCCAGAGTTTTTGATCCTCAAGTACAACGTGCCCTTCTATTTCGGAGGCACCTCGTTGTTGATCATTGTGGTGGTGACCATGGATTTCATGGCCCAAGTACAGAACTACATGATGTCGCAGCAGTACGAATCATTGTTGAAGAAGGCCAATTTCAAGTCTTAATTCGCGGTTGTGTCGTATGGCCAAAGACGATGTGATTGAGATGCAGGGGGAGGTGGTAGAGAACCTTCCCAACGCGACCTTCCGGGTGAAACTGGAAAACGGACATGTGGTGCTCGGGCACATCTCCGGCAAGATGCGGATGCATTACATCCGCATCCTTCCCGGCGACAAGGTCAAGGTGGAGCTGACTCCCTATGACCTGACCCGGGCACGGATCGTGTTCCGTGCGAAGTGACTGTAGCGGCATTGGTGTTTTGGAATATCTAGGAGAAGACTATGAGAGTTTCGGCGTCGGTCAAGAAAATGTGCCGCAACTGTAAGATCATCAAGCGCAAGGGCGTCGTGCGAGTCATTTGCACGGACCCTCGCCACAAGCAGCGTCAAGGCTGATTCGGAAGTTCAGAGGAACCAACATGGCTCGTATTGCAGGCATCAACATTCCGCCGCACAAGCACGCTGAAGTCGGCTTGACGGCAATCTTCGGCATTGGTCGCACCCGCGCTCGCAAGATCTGCGAGGCGTGTGGGATCGATTACGCCAAGAAGATCAAGGACCTGAGCGATGCGGAACTCGAAAAAGTCCGTGATCAGGTCGGCGTCTACACCATTGAGGGTGACCTGCGCCGCGAGACCACGATGAACATCAAGCGTTTGATGGACATCGGCTGCTACCGCGGTTTCCGTCATCGCCGCGGTCTGCCGGTGCGTGGTCAGCGCACCAAAACCAACGCACGCACGCGCAAGGGCCCCCGCAAGGCAGCTCAGTCGCTCAAGAAATAATCGGTTGAAAGAGAAACATGGCTAAAGCTCCCAACAGCTCGGCGGCCGCCCGCGTCCGCAAGAAAGTCCGCAAGAATGTGTCGGACGGCATTGCGCACGTGCACGCCTC
>JBIIQD010000469.1:0-3115 GCA_044342265.1 Hydrogenophaga sp.
TGCATGGCTTCGCTGTAGGCCATGACCGGAAACTCGCCCAGGTCCACATTCAGCGTGTTCTGGAACACCGTCTTGATCATGCCCTGGAACATGTCGCGGATGTCCTGTTCGGTCAGGAACGAGGTCTCGATATCGATCTGCGTGAATTCGGGCTGGCGATCGGCGCGCAGGTCTTCGTCGCGGAAGCACTTGGTGATCTGGTAGTAGCGGTCAAAGCCAGCCACCATCAACAGCTGCTTGAACAGCTGCGGCGACTGCGGCAGCGCGAAGAAATGGCCGTCGTGGACGCGGCTGGGCACCAGGTAGTCGCGCGCGCCCTCGGGCGTGCTCTTGGTGAGCATCGGGGTTTCGATGTCGATGAAGCCGTTGGCGTCGAGGAACTTGCGCACTTCCATTGACACGCGGTAGCGCAGCATCAGGTTGTTCTGCATGTAGGGGCGGCGCAGGTCGAGCACGCGGTGCGTGAGGCGCGTGGTCTCGCTCAGGTTGTCGTCGTCCAGCTGGAACGGCGGCGTGACCGAGGCGTTCAGCACCTTGAGTTCGTGGCAGAGGATCTCGATCTGGCCACTTTTCAGCTTGTCGTTGGTGGTACCGCTCGGACGGGCGCGCACCAGGCCGGTGACCTGCACGCAGAATTCGTTGCGCACGTCTTCGGCGGTCTCGAACATTTCGGCCCGGTCAGGATCGCAGACCACTTGCACATAACCTTCGCGATCGCGCAGGTCGATGAAAATCACACCACCGTGGTCGCGGCGGCGGTTGACCCAGCCGCAAAGTTGCACGGGCTGGCCGAGCAAGGCCTCGGTCACCAGACCGCAGTAGTGGGAGCGCATCGCCATATCGTTTCTTCTTTCAGCAGTAGGGCCGCCGAAGGCAGCCGCGATTCATCAGGATTGAGCAGGGGCAGCCTCGACCGCCTTGACATTGAGGTTCTTTGGGCCGCCGGGCACGATGACGCCCATGGACACGATATAGGTCAGCGCCTCGTCCACCGACATCTGCAGCTCCACGCAATCACGCCTTCGCACCATCACAAAATATCCACCCGTGGGATTGGGGGTGGTGGGCACGTAAACACTGTGGAACGCCTCGTCGCTGGCCATCCCGGGCTTGGCACGCAGTTGTGCGAGCACATCGCCGTGGGGGGTGCCGGTCAGGAAGGCGATGGTCCACATACCGTCGTGCGGCCATTGCACCAGCAGCGCCTTGCGAAAGGCGTTGCCTTTCTCGGAAAACAGCGTGTCGGATACCTGCTTCACACCCGAGTAGATCGAACGCACCACCGGAATGCGGTGCAGCAGCGCATGCCACCAGTTGACCAGCCGGTTGCCAATGATGTTGGACGCCAAGGCGCCAATGGAGAGCAGCACCAGGAGCGCAAAGATCACGCCCAGGCCGGGCACATGAAAACCGAACAGCTGGTCCGGCTGCCAGGAAAACGGCAGGATGCGCAGCGTCTGGTCCAGTGTCGTTACGACCCAGTCAAGCACCCACAGGGTGATGATCAGGGGCACCAGCACCAGCAGGCCGGAGAACAACCACTTGCGCAGAGAGGACACGGTATGGCTGGCCTCTTGGGCCGTTCAATGAGAGCAGGAACTGCCGCACGCGGCAGTGTGGGCTGCGGTTGCCGAAGGTGCCGCAGGTGCCGCAGCGGCACTGTCTGCTGGCTTTGCGGGTGTTGCTTCGGTGCTGGTGGCGCCTTCGGCCGCCACAGGCGCCGCTTCGCTCGAAGTGGCAGCGGCCCCACCCTTGAAGTCGGTGGCGTACCAGCCCGAGCCCTTGAGCTGAAAACCCGCGGACGTTAGTTGCTTTCGAAATGTGGCTGCCCCGCAAGCGGGACAGTCGGTCAAGGGCGCGTCGGCCATTTTTTGCAAAACGTCCTTGGCGTGGCCGCAGGACTCGCACTTGTAGGCATAGATCGGCATGGCGGATGCAAAGGGAGTGTCGGGCCGGCGCCAGGAATGCGCTGATCCGGAGCATGCCGACGGCGATGTGCGGCCAGCGTGCAGTCTGTTGAAGAAAACCTGAAATTATAGGCCGCACCGCCTTGTTGTGGTGACGCCATCTGCGTTCGAAAAGCGCTACCAGAGTCGAATGCGTAGAAGTACCTGGGTCACGATCAGCCCCAGCACGAACCCAATGCCTCCGTACACAATGCCCTGGAGCAATCTGTTGGTACGGCGCTGCTCGGCCAGCAGTTGATCAAGCTCGGCGCGCAACTGGTGAGGGCGGTGCTGAAGGTAGTCGTGCATCAGCCGTGGCAAGGCTGGCAGCAACTTGGCGTACTGCGGCGCTTCCGCTTTAAGCTGTTGCAGCAGCTTTTGTGGCCCCACCTGCTCCACCATCCATTTCTCCAGAAAAGGCTTGGCAGTGGCCCAAAGGTCGAGCTCAGGGTCGAGTTCGCGGCCAAGACCCTCGATGTTCAACAGGGTCTTTTGCAGCAGCACCAATTGCGGCTGTATCTCCACGTGAAAGCGCCGTGAGGTCTGAAACAATCGCATCAGCACCATGCCCAGGGAGATTTCCTTGAGCGGCCGGTCGAAGTAAGGTTCGCACACCGCCCGGATGGCCGACTCCAGTTCGTCCACCCGTGTTTCCGCTGGTACCCAGCCGCTTTCGATGTGCAGTTCGGCCACGCGCTTGTAGTCCCGCCGAAAAAAGGCGGTGAAGTTCTGAGCAAGGTATTCCTTGTCGAACTCGGTCAGCGTGCCGACGATGCCGAAATCCAGCGAGATAAAGCGTCCAAACGTGGCCGGATCGAGGCTGACCTGGATGTTGCCCGGATGCATATCAGCGTGGAAGAAGCCATCGCGAAACACCTGCGTAAAAAAAATCGTCACGCCATCGCGCGCCAGCTTTGGAACATCCACCCCAGCCTTGCGCAACTCTTCAATCCGGTTGATGGGAACGCCTTTCATTCGTTCCATCACCATGACCTCGGTGTGGCACCAATCCCAGAACATCTCCGGGATCAGCACCAGATCAAGACCGGTCATGTTGCGTCGTAACTGGGCTGCATTGGAGGCTTCGCGCACCAGGTCGAGCTCCTCGTGCAAGTACTTGTCGAATTCGGACACCACTTCCAACGGCTTGAGCCGCTTGCCATCGGCCG
>JBIIQD010000471.1:0-3094 GCA_044342265.1 Hydrogenophaga sp.
GCGTTTTTCAGCACGCCGGAAATGACGCCAAACACCTGTTCAGACGACGACTTGGGTGCATCGGCAAACTGGCGCAACTGCGGGTTGGACGCAACAGCGGCCAGCTCGTCAAGCCAGACAGCGGTGCCTGCAGCGTCAGAGCCAGCGGACTGGAACAACGCTTCGGCGTAAGGGCGGGCAATGGTGGCGATTTCGGCCATGGTCTACCTTTAGGTGCCAGCGGATATCAAACGGAAGGTGAGCGTCGGACGTATCAAAGCTCGGTCTTCAGGCGACCCAGCAACTCGGCGTGAACACCGGCGTTGACTTCGCGCTTGAGGATCTGCTCGGCACCCTTGACGGCCAGCGCGGCCACTTCTTCGCGCAGCGCTTCACGGGCCTTCACGACCTGCTGTTCGGCTTCCTGGCGGGCTGCGGCCACGATTTTCGCGGCTTCGTCCGTGGCGCGGGCTTTCGCCTCTTCGATCACGGTCTGGGCGCGGCGCTCGGCGTCGGCCAGGCGGGTGGCCGCTTCGTTGCGTGACTGGCTCAGCTCGGCTTCCACGCGCTTGTTGGCCACGGCCAGTTCGGACTTGGCCTTCTCGGCCGATGCCAGACCTTCGGAAATCTTCAACGCACGCTCATCGAGGGCTTTGGCGATGGGAGGCCACACGAATTTCATCGTGAACCACACCAGGATCGCAAAGACGATGGCCTGCGCAAAGAGGGTTGCATTGATATTCATCGCAACGCCTTTCTGTGTGTTGACAAGAGTGGTGACGGGTTGGCTGCAGCTTCAGCGGAGAACCGGATCGCGAACCGGCATGGGCCGGTTCGCCGGACGCCGCCGCGCACGGCAGCAACATCCATTAAGCGGCCAGCGTGAAGGGGTTCGCGAAAGCGAACAGCAGGGCAATGGCCACACCGATCAGGAAAGCAGCGTCGATCAGACCGGCCAAGATGAACATCTTGGTCTGCAGGTCGTTCATCAGTTCAGGCTGGCGGGCCGAAGCTTCCAGGAACTTGCCACCCATCAGAGCGATACCGATAGAGGCGCCGATGGCACCCAGACCGACGATGAGACCACAAGCCAGCGCGACGAGACCCAGAACGTTTTCCATGATGACTCCTATGAGATGAACGAAAGTTGAGAAAGGAAAGAAACGAAAGAACTAGAGAGCGAGGTGAAACCGCGCAGCTTAGTGAGCGTCATGCGCTTGACCCAGATAGATCAGGGCCAGCATCATGAAAATGAACGCCTGCAAGGTGATGACCAGAATGTGGAACAAGGTCCACACCGTGCCTGCGATCAGGTGTCCGACGAAGAAGAGCCCACCAGACAGCGAGAAGGCAGCAAAACCACCCAGCAGCGCGATCAGCATGAACACCAGTTCACCCGCGAACATGTTGCCAAACAACCGCATGCCGTGTGACACCGTCTTCGCCACGAACTCGATCATTTGCATCAGGAAGTTGGTCACGCCCAGCAGCAGTGCCCAAACAGGATTTTTGGAAGTACCAAACGGGGCGGTCACCAGTTCATGCGTCCAGCCGCCCAGGCCTTTGATCTTGATGTTGTAGTACAGGCACATCAGCAACACCGACAGCGACAGACCCAGCGTGGTCGAGAGGTCGGCGGTGGGCACGACGCGCAGATAGTCAGGAAAACCCATGGCAGGACCTGCCACGTGCCAGATCTGGGGGAACAGGTCCACCGGGATCATGTCCATGAAGTTCATCATGAAGATCCAGACGAACACCGTGAGCGCCATGGGCGCGATCACCTTGCGGCTCTGGGCGTTGTGGATCACGCCCTTGGCCTGGCTGTCCACCATTTCGACCAGCATCTCGACCGCTGCCTGGAAACGGCCCGGCACGCCGGCGTGTGCCTGGCGAGCAGCGCGCCAGAGCACGTAACAGATCAGTGCACCCAGCAAGCTGCTGACGATCACGGAATCGATGTTGATGATGGAAAAGTCGACGATGGACTTTTGCTTCTCATTGGTCATGTGGACCAAGTGATGGCGGATGTACTCACCGGGGGTGGGACCGATACCTTCTGCAGCCATGTTCGTTCGCGCCAATCAACCGTTTACGTTTGAACGCCTGGACCGGACCCAGAATCCGAACCAGTACACCTTGAGAGTCAATACCAGGCCAGCCAAGAGGCCCAGCCAGCTGAGTTCCGGGACGATTTTTGGCGCGAGCCACAGCATGGTGACGGCCAGCAAAATCTTCACCCCTTCCCACAACAGAAACCCGGCGAAAGCGGCTTGCGCCACACCCGCCAACAGTCTGGAGACGGCGCTGGATGTCAGGCCATAGGCCATCAAGGCCGATGGAACCGCCACCGCTGCCGCACCGTACAGAACCGACCAGCCCACCGGAGCTCGCTGCGTCAGCAACCACCCCAGCAACCCGGCCACCAGACCGACCAACCACTGCACCATCACCAGACGCCAGACCGACATTGCCGGCTGCAGCGACCGCCATTGCTGCGCTTCTTCGCGCGTCAACGGCTTGAATTCGGGCTCTTGCGACCCATCTTCTTCCCAGTCATTGCCTGCCTTGTCAGACCCCATCACCGGCGCCTTGGGTTCCGGCATTGTGTTCATGACAGATTACGATCAGGTTACAACTGTGCGATGTTCGCAAAGCCCTTGATTATACGTAGAAACCCGCCCCCGTCGTCAAGGTGAGGGCAGCGGTTTGCTGCACAGGACAATCTCCTCACCCTTCGAAACCGATCCCGACCACCACCATGGACCTTCATCGACCGATTCCGCCGGAGCAATCGCTGATCGAGTACCCCTGCGACTTCCCGATCAAGGTCATGGGAGCCAATGTCGAAGGCTACCTCGACGCCATGGCCCATGTGGCCAGATCCTTTGACCCCGGATTCAATGTCTCGACCATCGAGCAGCGGCCTAGCAAAGCGGGCAACTACCTGGGGCTGACGCTGACCCTGCATGTCACCAGCCGGGAACAGCTCGACGAGATCTACCGCACATTGACCACCCACCCGATGGTCAAGATTGTTCTTTGAGCGAGCGATCCCGATGATCGTTCGACACCTGGGTCAGGTGGCCTACCAGCCGACCTACGACGCCATGGT
>JBIIQD010000130.1:0-6617 GCA_044342265.1 Hydrogenophaga sp.
CGCATGGTCATGCCCGCCGAGCGGCGCAAGCCCGAACTGGCCAGCGCGGCCGAGCGCCGCCTCGCCACACCGTTGAAGGTGATCGAACAGCATCTGGAGCGGCAGCGCGAAGCGGGACAAAGCCATCTGGCCGCCGACAGATTCACCGTGGCGGATGTGTGCGTGTCCAGCGTGCTCAACTGGGCCCGACCTGCACGCGAGCTCTTGACCGCCCACCCGCTCACGCATGCCTGGATCAACCGCTGCATGGAGCGCGCGGCGCACACCGCCATGAAAGCGCTCGCTTGCTGAAAGAGGCGACGAATTCAGGCTGCCAGTGCCAGTCCGGCCGCCGCCAGACCGCTGCGCACCGCGCCTTCGAGCGTGGCGGGGTAGGGGCCATCCACATAGTCGCCAGCAGCCCACAGACCCGGCGCAATGGCCATCGGAGGACGTTGCAGCCCCGGAGTACAGGCGAAGGTGGCCCGCTTTTCCACCACTGTTTGTAAGGGTTGAAGCTGGGTCAGGCCCAGCTGGTGCGCCGCTTGACGCAGCACTGCGGCTTGCACGCACTCGCGTTCGCCCACGCTGGCGCTGACGACGAACGCCAGCACCCCCTGAGCGGCTGCGTCGCCCAGGCACAGTTGGCCGCGGTCAAACACGAACTGGGCGGGCGCCTCGGGGGCGGCGCGCAGCGCCAGCATGGGTGAGCCCAGGCGCGCATCAGGCGCCCAGGCATACACCGTGGTGATGGCGGTGTATGCCAAGGTCACAGCGGGTTGCACCCATGCCAATAGGCTCTCAGCGGTGCTTTGGTCCCGCGCTTCCCGAGCCATCTCCGCCGCTTCACCCATGGCCTGGGCGGCTGGCCCGGCGGCGGTGGCCCAGACCACGCGGTCGTATGTCTCCTCCCAGGGGAGGCCATCTTGCAAGCCTTGCAGGCGCCAGCCCGCGGCTTGCCGTTGCAGGCTCAGCACCCGAGCACCCTGGCGCAGGCGGGCGCTGGCAGCGTGGTTGCTTTGAAGCCAGCGTTCGGCAGCATTCGGCATCAGGGTCGACAGATCGGCTCGTGGCAGCAGCAGGTTGGACGCGCCCAGCCCTGCGTGGCCTGGGCCGAACAGGGCGTCGCGCATCACCCGCAGGAACACCGATGCACTGGCTTGCGAACCGGGGGTGTTGAGGGCGGACACGCACAGTGGCTCGATCAGTTCTTCCACAACCCGCTGAGGCAAATGGGCGCAAAGCTCGGCCACGGTCAGATGGGGCGCGCACTCAAAGCCCTTGCGTCGCCAGTCGATGGAAGCCCGCATCAATGCCCAGCGATCGCCCCAGGTCCAGCCGCGCGCAGTTCCGATGGCGGCCAGCGCGTCCAATGGTGCTGGCCAGCGAGCCGCCCAGGCTGGCGTCTTTAAGCCCGATCCATCGGGGTAGGGCAGGCCCAGCGGCAGGCGCAGCAGGCAGGCGCCCAGGTCCAGCCCCAGGCGCTGCATGAGCGCCAGCGTTTCTGAGTAGGCGCCGATCAGGATGTGCTGCCCGTTGTCCAGCACCAAAGGCATGCCATCGGGCCGCAGGGCGCTCAGGGCGCGAGCGCGCCCGCCAAGGGAGCGACTGGCCTCAAACACCGTGACATCGGCGCCTGCGTCGGCCACAGCCACCGCCGCCGCCATGCCAGCCCAGCCCGCACCCACCACCGCGACGCGAAACCGCTCTTTCGGGTTCAAAGACAGGCCTTCGCCATGCGCTTGCAACAGGCGTCCGGCCCGAACGGCGGGCTTCACAATCGCCCTAGCGCCTGGACTTTCCACGCCAGCCACAACTTGCGCAGCGGCGTCAGGCCCACGCGCTGGTTCAGCACCAGCAAGGGTTCGGCGGCAATCTCCCGCAGCAAAGTGCGGTAGATGCTGGCCATCATCAGGCCTGGCTTTTGCGCACGGCGGTCGACTTCGGGCAGTTGCGCCAAGGCCTCTTCATAGGTTTGCAGCGCCCGTTCACATTGGAACTTCATCAGTGCCTGGAAGCGCTGGTGGAAATCGGCGGTGTCCATGCCGGGCGCCGCACCGCGTTTGAGCAATTCGTGCGCTTTCACATCAAAACGCTGCAGCTCGCTCACCGGCAGATAGATGCGACCGCGCGCCGCGTCTTCGCCCACGTCCCGAACGATGTTGGTCAACTGAAACGCCAATCCCATGTGGTGGGCGTAGGCAGTGGTTTGATCTTGCGTCTGACCGAAGATGCGCGCAGCCACTTCGCCCACCACGCCGGCCACCAGGTGGCAATACCGCTGCAGGTTGGCAAAGTCCAGGTAGCGGTTTTGGTCCAGGTCCATCTGGCAGCCGTCGATGACCGCGAGCAGGTGCCTCGCTTCGATGCCGAATGAGCGGGTGTGCGGCATCAGCGCCTGCATCACCGGGTGGTTTTTCTCTCCCGCAAAGGCCTGACCCACCTCGCTGCGCCACCAGGCCAGTTTGGTGTGGGCAATGCCTGCGTCGGTGGTTTCGTCCACCACGTCGTCCACTTCGCGACAGAACGCATAAAACGCGGTAATGGCGGCCCGGCGTTCGGGAGGAAGGAAAAGAAAAGCGTAATAAAAACTGCTGCCGGACGCGGCGGCTTTTTGCTGGACGTAGTCTTGCGGGCTCATGGGCATGGATTTTTGAGGCCAAGTGTACGCAGCCTTGGCACCAGTTTCCGAACAGCGATATCCGAGTGCTGCGCTGTGCCTTGTTCCTTTTTAAGCTGTTGTTTATGTTGTTGGCGTACGCTGTCGATGTTTTCCACTAAATCTACGAAAGACCTTCGGATCTTTCGATACACCCACGAGGCATCAATGAAACTTTCCAACCGCCGTGTTTTCATGCTCCAAGTCGCTGCCGGTTCAGCCACTCTCGCCGCGGGCAGCGCAAACGCGCAAGCTGCACCCATGGTGAATGAGAAAGACGCTCAGCCCATGGCGTTGGGCTACGCTGCAGACACCACCAAAGTGGACGCCAAGAAATTCCCCAAACACGCTGCTGCTCAGAAGTGCAGCAACTGTGCGCTGTACACCGGCAAAGCCGATGCGACCTCCGGTCCTTGCGGCATCTTCCCCGGCAAGGCGGTTTCGTCAAACGGCTGGTGCAGTGCCTACGCCAAAAAGGCCTGACCTTTGGCGCGCTGGCGCTGCCAGCGCTGCCTGAGGTAGGTGAAATGTGCCAGGCCCGAAGCGGCCAGGCACCCCGCTCCCCAGAACCATTCATGGCCCTGCAACGCGCTGCGCAGGGCCATCATCAGGCACAGGCCTGACAAAAGGTTCAGCGCATAGGCTCCGGGCGCCAGCCCCCGCCCGGTGATGCGGTGGTAAAGAGCCAGCCCCAACCACTCGGCCAGCGTGATGGCGATCGCCAGGTCCACCAGGACAGCATGGTTCCAGAGTGTGGTCACCGCGGGCCTCCGGTGGCTGTCGACCGGCAGACGCCTGTGGTCATACCCTGGCCAAGCCCAGCAGGTGACCGACGTCCTTGAAGAAGATGCGCACATGCGCCATCGGCTTCTTGCGCGCCAATTGTTTGTTCATGTAGGACTCGAACGTCAGCTGCTGCACGTCGCGGTCTTCGCAAATCTTCACGAAGCGTTCGCGCCGCTTTTCGTTGCCGTACCAGAACCACTGCATCACGCCGAGCACCCAGAACACGGTGCCGTGCAAGCGCATGAACTTCTGGCGCGCGAGCTTCAAGGCTTTCACATTGCCCGTGGCAAGCATTTCTTGCGCTGCCTCTGCGGCCAGCTGTCCGCCTACCATGGCGTAGTAAATGCCTTCGCCCGAAGCCGGCGCGACCACGCCGGCAGCGTCGCCGGCCAGCACCACATCGCGTCCGTTGTCCCAACGGGGCAAGGGTTTCATGGGAATGGGAGCGCCTTCGCGCCTGAGTGTTTCGGCGCCCGCCAAGCCGCTGGCTTCACGCATGCGTTGCACCGAACCGCGCAGCGAAAAACCTTTGTCGGCGCTTCCGGTGCCAACACTCAGTGTGTCACCATGGGGGAAAACCCAGCCGTAGAAATCGGGTGAGAAGCGGCCCTGGTAGTACACGTCGCAGCGGCTCTCGTCGTAATCGGCAGAACGCTCTGCCAAAGGCGGTGCACGAAGAATCTCGTGGTACGCGAACACATAGCGGGTGCGCTCGGCGCCTGGCACGCCGCCCTGGCGCGCCACCTCAGAGCGGGCGCCATCGGCGCCCACGACGCAGCGCGCCTTGACTTGGGTTGGCAGGCTATCGGTCATTGCGCTTTTGTCCCGCACCGAGTAGTGCACCACCGACAGGCCATCGACGTCGCGACTGAGCGATTCGAATTTTCCGGTGCGACGGACCGCCCCCGCGGACTGCGCTCTCTCGCGCAGCCACTCGTCAAAACTTTCGCGGTTGACCAACCCAACGAAACCGTTGTCGATGGGAATATCGACCTGGTGGTTGGACGGTGCGATCATGCGGGCGCAGCGCGCTTTGGCAACCAGGAGCTCATCGGGGATGTCGAAGTCCTTGATGAGCCGGGGCGGGATTGCACCGCCGCAGGGCTTGACGCGACCGGCGCGGTCCAGCAGCAGAACCTTGCGACCGTTTCGAGCCAACTCGTGGGCCGCCGTGGCGCCAGCGGGGCCACCACCGACCACCACCACGTCAAAGATGTCATCGTTGTTCATGTGCTTAGCCGGGTGGGTGCTCCCATGGCTGAGCCATCGGCACGGGGGTTGCAGAGATGGGTCGCTTGCTGGGTGGGGGAAGCGGAAATGCGCCACGCCAGCAAGGCCGAGGCGATGAAGGCCAGCGCTTCAAGCGCGAACACAAAGGCATAGGCGGTGCCAGGCGATGCAATCAGATAGCGCGCGAGGTCGCTCGCGCCCGTGCCCACCAGTCCACCCAGACCAAAGGCGATGGCCTGTGCCGCGCCCCACAGCCCCATGCGCACGCCTTCGCGCGAGCCGCGGCCTTCGTTGGCCAGCCGCATCATGGAGCCGATGGCGCCGATGGAAAACGCGCCGTTGGCGGCACCCAGGGCAAACACCGTGGCCTTGAGCGTCTCACCGTTGCCGCTCATGCCAGCCGCCACCAGACCGAGCAAAGCCAGGGCCGAAGCGAAGCAGCCGCCGATGGTCCAGCCGCGCAGTGAACCGAGCCAACGCAGCGCCGCAAAGCGAGCCGCCAGGGCACCCGAAAAGGCCACCAGCAACATGCCAGCGAGCACGCCGCCATGCTGGATACCCGACAGCTGGGTCGATGCACCCGGGCTGTAGCCGAAGACGGTGCCGGCGAACGGTTCCAGGATCAGGTCCTGTGCGCTGTAGGCGAGCATCGAGACGAACACGAAGATGGTGAAGCGCCGGGCCACCGGCTCCTGCCATACCTCGGTCAGGGCCTGCTTGAAGCTGGGCTTGACGGCGGCCGTCGGCTCTGCCGAGGTTTGGGTGACCTGGCCTTCCAGGCCGCGCAGGGCCAGCAGCGTCACTGCGAAAGCCAGCAGCGACACGGTGGACGTCACCACCAGCAGCCGCTCGGGCGAATAGGGGTCGAGAAACTTGCCCGCCAGCCCGGCGGTGATGGCAAAGCCCGCGATCATCATCATCCAGACCAGGGTCGCGGCGCCGCCTCGGCGCGCGTCGGGCACGCGCTTGGCCAGCATCACCAGCAGCGATGTGCCGCTGGCGCTCACGCCCAGGCCGACCAGCGCGAAGCCGAAGGCGGCCAATGCAATACCGGCCGGCCGGTTCGTCGCCATCCAGACCGTGGCCAGCGCGGCCACCACGCCACCAATGCCCAGCACCGCCATGCCACCGATGATCCAGGGCGTGCGGCGCCCGCCCACGTCCGATCCATGGCCCATGCGCGGCCGGGCCATTTGCACCAGGTAATGCAGGGCCACCAGAATGCCGGGCAACAGTGCCGGCAAGGCCAACTCCACCACCATCACCCGGTTGAGCGTGGACGTGGTCAACACCACGATGGCGCCCAGCGAGGCTTGCACCAGACCCAGGCGAGCGATGCTGGCCCAGCCAAAGGTCTTCATGCCAAGCCTCTCAAGGCGAAGGCGCTGACCATCATGCCCGCCACGAAGAGCGGCACGCCGAAACCGCTGTACCAGAGGGCGCGGGCGGTGGGGTCGGCCAGAAAGCGGCGCATCAGCACGCCTTGGGCCACCAGCAGCGCCGCCACACCCGTTGCGTAGGCGGGCTGGTTCCAGTGCAGCAGCAGGGCGATCACCACCAGCTGCGGCACCACCATGAACCAGCAGGCGACGCGAGCGGCCTTGTTCACGCCGAGCTGTACCGGCAGCGAGCGCACGCCCATCAGGCGGTCACCGGCCACGGCTTTGAAATCGTTGAGCGTCATGATCCCGTGGGTGCCCGCGCTGTAGAGCGCTGCCAGCGCCAGCGATTCGCCGCCCGGCATGGCGCCCCCGGCCATCACCGCCGCGCCGGTCACCCAGGCAATGCCCTCGTAGCTGATGCCGCAGGCGGCATTGCCCCACCAGCCGTTTTCTTTCAGCCGCACTGGCGGTGCGCTGTAGGCCCAGGCCAGCAACAAGCCCACGGCCGCGGCACCAAACCCCCAGGGGCCGAGCGCGACGGCCACCAGCAAGGAAACACCGGTCCAGGCAATCGCCAGGTA
>JBIIQD010000219.1:0-5133 GCA_044342265.1 Hydrogenophaga sp.
GGCACCGAGGAACCGGCTTTGCCGGGCCTCTGGTGTCGCCCCCCTTCAGGGGGGTGACGCGAAGCGGCGCGGGGGGTGTTCCCTCTCAATGCACGTCGTCGCTGGCGCCTTCGATGATGCCGAAGCGGCGCAGCTTGATGTAGAGGCTCTGGCGGGAAAGACCCAACATTTCGGCAGCCGAAGCGCGGTTGTCACCGGTCAGTTCGAGTGCGGCTTCAATGCACAGCTGCTCGATCAGGTCGGTGGTCTCGCGGACAATGTCTTTCAACGGCAGGCGCCCGACCAGTTCGGTCATCTGGCTGGCCGAACGCGGCAACTCTTTGTTGGAGCGCGCGTCGTTGCTGAGGCGGCGGCCCATGTCGCGGATGGTGAAGCCCAGGCAGGGGTGAGCACCTCCAGCGACAGAGACCGCGGAGATTTCGACTTCGGACGTCGAGCCGAACTCGCCCCGCAGCTGGGTGGCAAACAGGCGCACCGTGCCGTGCTGGCGCAGGTTGGACAAGAGCACACGGAAATCCACGCCCGTACGGCCCAGCCACTTGTCGAGCATCTCGCCGCGTGCCTGCTCTTCGTTGCTGAGCTGGCCCATGTCGAGAAAAGCCCGGTTCACGCTGAGGATGCGCCCTTCGATGTCGGTCACGACCAGCGCGTCGGGCGCTGATTCCATGACGTGCATCAACTGCTGCCGCCCGGCGGGCATGTTCAGCTCGGCGGCTTCCGGCCGCGTCAGGCGCACCAGGAAGAACAGCCGGTTGTCCTGTCGAAACTGGGTGGCCGCGATGAACAGCGGTTCGTCGCTGCCGATCAACCGCACCTGGCAGGGGTCGGAGCGCCCGGTGGCTCGCAGCCGGTCCATCATGTTGCGCACCTCGGGCAGGCTGTCAGGGTGCAGGCTGTCGGCCAGCGACCAGCCGGCCTGGCGCGCCGTTTCGCCGAGCAACTCGTAAGCCGCCGGGTTGGCCTCTTCCAGCTTGTCGAGCCCACCGTCGAGGATGAGCACTGGCTCCGACGCCATCTGGAACAGCAGGCGGTAGCGGGTTTCAATCTGGCGCAAGCGCCAGTAATCCCGTTCCATCGTTTGCTGAGCGGTCACCAGCCGCTGCTGCAACACCACCTGGGGCCGAAGATCGCGGCCAAAGGCCACGCTGCGGGTGCCCGCACCGCTGCGGATGGGGGCCACAGAATAGGAAATGGGGAGATCCACGCCGTCCGCCAACACCTGATTGACCTGGCGCCAGCGCACGCCATCGCTGGTGAGTGCACCCTGGGTCTTCAGCAAAGCTTCGATCTTGGACTGGCTCTCTGGCGTCACGGTCTGTAACCAGGACTTGCCCAGCCAATGCTGGCAGCCGCTGTCCAGCATGTCCTCGCTGCCCAGCGCCATGTCCCTAATGATGCCGTCGTGGTCCAGGATCAGCACCACATCGGCGGCGGCGGTCAGCAAGTTGGCAATGGCGTCCCCCTCCATGTCGGCCAGGAGCGGAGCGGGGTTCAGGAACTGCCCCTTCGCCATCGCTTGGATACCCTGGGTCATCTGTGCCTTCATGGTGGTGGAGTGCAATCGGGTGTTGCGACGGTCCGTTCGCGGCAATTATTTGTGCGAACGACTGGCGGCCACCAGCTGTTCCGCCTGTAGGGGCGCTTTAGCGCCTTCTGTGATGATGGCGTCGGCCTGGATTTGTTCCCCAAACTCCGGATGCACCAGAAAGATCGGGCCTCCGGCAATTATAGAGACGTGGGGGTTCTGGCTGACCTCGCGGACCAGCGCCATGGCCGCCCGCAGTCTGGCGACCCCGGTTTCGCTGCCAAGCGAGAACCCGACCACGTCGTACCAATCTTTCTTGACCATCACGGCCGCTGCATCGGTGGCCAGGAAGCAGGTCACCACATCCCATCCTGCTCGGTGGAACAGCTCGGCCACCAGCGACAGGCCAAAGGTGTGTTGTTCGCCCGGGCAGGGCATGAGGAGAATGCGTCGACCCGGTTCACTTTGACCGGCGCGGTTGAACTGCCCGAAAGCGGTGCTGTTTTCCCTCAGCACCTTCTGCAGCCGCCCTAGGCCCACCGTGACCTCGGTGAAGGTGCAGAGATCGCGTTCCCACATTTCGCCCAGATGGCGGGCCACGGGGGAGAGCAGGTCCAGGAAAATCGCCTCGATCGGGACGCCCCGGTCTCGCAGGGCGATCACGCAGTCCCGCACCGCCCGGTCGTCTTCATGCAGCACCAGCTCGGCGAACACGGCGACGTCTTCCGGATGGACGCGCTGGTTGGCGGTAAGCGGGTGCGCGGCACATTCTTCGGGCACCCGATGCGCGAGCATGAGCCGAGGAATGATCTCGTACTCGACCGCCTTGGCAAGCAGGACCGCCCGCAAGCCGTCATCGTTGGAGGGTATCCCGACGGGGGATCTGAGAAGGTCCTCGATACCAGGTACCGCGGCTGCCTCGGCCTGGTCCGACGGCCAATCTTCGGAGTACCGGCTGGCTTGAGATTCGATCCCGTGGGCGGATCTTTGGCGTGAAATAGAGCCCATCCATGTCTCCTTGCGCTGGTGCGCTTCTGCCGATTCACGCAGGGGCCACGGTACTTTTGCCGGTGCTTTCTTACGCCATTCGAGTTGTTTGCGTAAATGCTTTTCGAGGTTGCCGGGTCGCTTTGGGCTGTTTTGACAACCCTGCGTTTGTACCGCTGTCAACCTCGATCGTCAAAACATTTTCAATCAGCCGCGAAGGAACTTTAGCAAGTCGGGTTTCTTTGTCAATAAAAATATACGTCAATTTAAGTTGACACTTCCGCTCGGAAGTTCTAAATTGGGTCCCAGAACGACAAGGAGACCCGCCAGATGCTTCTCGAGACACCCAGGCTGCCGACCAGTGGAAGGCCCCTCTACACCCCTGAAGAGCGCCAGCGGCGCGACAGGAGCGTATGGACGCTGGTGCAAGGCGTGCTGGCGCCGGTGCAGTTCCTGGTGTTTCTGGTCAGCCTCGGCCTGGTGCTGCGTTTTCTGTTCAACGGTCAGGGCGAGCAGGCTGCCACGGTGTCGGTGGTGGTGAAGACGCTGACCCTGTACGCCATCATGGTCACCGGCTGCATCTGGGAAAAGGTCGTCTTTGGCCGCTACCTGTTTGCCCCGGCCTTTTACTGGGAAGACGTGTTCAGCATGGCGGTACTGGCGCTGCACACCGCCTATTTGCTGGCGCTGTTCAACGGCTGGCTGGATGCCCGGGGACTGATGTGGCTGGCCTTGGCGGCCTATGCCACCTACGTGATCAACGCCGGGCAGTTTCTGTACAAGCTGCGCATGGCGCGGCTGCAGCAGAACAGCACCGGCATGGCGGGGGTCACCGCATGAGCCAGGTCATCCCGATCCAGGCGGCGTCGCGCGGTTGCGCCGATGCGCCGGTGCTCAAAGAGCGCGGCCAGCGCGAGGTGTTCTGCGGCCTGACCGGCATCATCTGGCTGCACCGCAAGATCCAGGACGCGTTCTTCCTGGTGGTCGGCTCGCGCACTTGCGCGCACCTGATCCAGAGCGCGGCCGGTGTGATGATCTTTGCCGAGCCGCGTTTTGCCACCGCCATCATCGACGAGCGCGATCTCGCCGGTCTGGCCGATTGCAACGACGAACTGGACCGCGTGGTCGCGCGCCTGATCGAACGCCGGCCCGAGATCAAGCTGCTGTTCCTGGTGGGGTCCTGCCCGTCGGAAGTGATCAAGCTGGACCTGTCGCGCGCCGCCCAGCGGCTGTCGACGCGTTTCAACCCCGGCGTGCGGGTGCTCAACTACTCGGGCAGCGGCATCGAGACCACCTTCACACAAGGTGAAGACGCTTGTCTCGCCTCTCTGGTGCCCAGCCTGCCCGCTTCTGCGGACAGTGCGCCGACCGAGCTGATGGTGGTGGGCACGCTGGCCGATGTGGTCGAAGACCAGTTCACCCGCCTGTTCAAACAGCTCGGCATCGGCCCGGTGCGCTTCTTTCCACCGCGCCAGGCCAGCGATCTGCCGCCGGTGGGGGCCAACACGCGGTTCCTTCTGGCCCAGCCTTTCCTGGCTGATACCGCGCTGGCGCTCCAGGCCCGGGGTGCGCAACGCCTGGCCGCTCCGTTCCCGCTCGGCGTGGAAGGCACCACCACCTGGCTGCAGGCCGCGGCCAGCGCCTTTGGCGTCAGCGCCCAGACCTTTGCCGCTGTGACCACCCCGCCGCGCGAACGCGCTTCCGCTGCGCTGGCCCGTCAGCGCGCGCAGCTGGCTGGCCAAAGCATCTTCTTCTTCCCCGACTCGCAGCTCGAAATCCCGCTCGCCCGGTTTCTCTCGCGTGAACTCGGCATGTCATTGGCCGAGGTCGGCACGCCCTACCTGCACCGCAGCCACATGGCCGAAGAGCTGGCGCTGTTGCCGGAAGGCACTTTCTTGAGCGAAGGGCAGGACGTGGAAAAGCAGCTCGACCGCTGCCGTGCCGCGCAGCCCGACATCGTGGTCTGCGGCCTGGGTCTGGCGAATCCGCTCGAGGCCGAGGGCCTGACCACCAAGTGGGCCATCGAGCTGGTGTTCACACCCATTCAGGGCTATGAGCAGGCGGCCGATCTGGCCGAGCTGTTCGCCCGCCCGCTGGTGCGCCGCTCCAGGTTGACAAGCGCGGCGCCCGTTCGCGCCGCAGCGGTTGCCACTGGAACCCGGCCGGAGGCCCTGCCATGCAACTGACGCTCTGGACCTACGAAGGCCCGCCGCACGTGGGCGCGATGCGCATCGCCACCGCCATGCAGGGCGTGCACTACGTGCTGCACGCGCCGCAGGGCGACACCTACGCCGATCTGCTGTTCACCATGATCCAGCGCGACGCCAAACGCCCGCCGGTGACCTACACCACCTTCCAGGCGCGCGACCTGGGCGGTGACACGGCCGAGCTGTTCAAGAACGCGGCTCGCGAAGCCTTCGAGCGCTTCGCGCCGCAGGCCATGATGGTCGGCTCCTCGTGCACCGCCGAACTGATCCAGGACGATCCGGGCGGCTTGTGCAAGGCGCTGGATCTGCCGGTGCCGGTGGTGGCGCTGGAGCTGCCTTCGTACCAGCGCAAGGAAAACTGGGGCGCAGCCGAGACCTTCTACCAGATGGTTCGGCAACTGGCCGACACCAGCG
>JBIIQD010000472.1:0-3089 GCA_044342265.1 Hydrogenophaga sp.
GTTGCTGATGACCGGCTTTACCCGGATCGTCATCGTGCTCTCTTTGCTGCGCCAGGCCCTGGGCACGCAGTCTGCGCCCCCCAACCAGGTAATCATCGGCCTGTCGCTGTTCCTCACCTTGTTTGTGATGGGGCCCACACTGGACAAGGTCTACAGCGAGGCCTACGAGCCTTACACGACCAACAAGATCCCGTTTGACCAGGCGCTGGAGCGTGCGCAGGGACCGATGCGTGAGTTCATGCTCAAGCAAACCCGACAGAGCGACTTCGAGCTTTTTGCCCGACTGGCCAAGCTGCCCCCCGAGGTCAAGGCCGAGACCGCACCGTTTCGTGTTCTCGTCCCCGCCTTTGTCACCAGTGAACTCAAGACCGCTTTCCAGATCGGCTTCATGATCTTCATCCCGTTCCTGGTGATCGACATGGTGGTCGCCAGCGTGCTGATGTCGCTGGGGATGATGATGCTGTCGCCCGTGCTGGTCGCGCTGCCTTTCAAGCTGATGCTGTTCGTGCTCGCCGATGGCTGGAACCTGCTGCTCGGGTCTCTCGCCGCGTCCTTCGCCACATGACAGCCCGCACGCTGCGCCGCTGCGCGGGTCACTGTCCCAAGATCGGGAAGGGTCCCGGTCCTTGCCGAGTCCTGGGACTGGTCCACCTGGGGTGCGGCCCGGAGGCGGCCCGTTTTCTCTACGACAAGGACTATTGACATGGACTCCCAAGCTGCACTCACGATGGCGCAAAACGCGCTCTACATGGTCCTGATGCTGGCGGCGCCCGTCCTGGGCGTTGTGCTGATCGTCGGTCTTGTCGTCAGCCTGTTCCAGGCCATCACGCAGATCCATGAAGCCACGCTGTCGTTCGTGCCCAAACTGGTCGCCGCCATTTCGGTGTTCGCCCTCGCCGGCCCCTGGATGATGACGACCTTGGTCGACTTCATCCGCAGCACGATCCTCGCGATCCCCAATCACGCGGTCTAGATGAAACACCCCCTGCGCCACTTCGCGTCTACCTCCTCAATGGGGGCAGCGCTGGCGACCCGGCGAAGCCGGTTCCGCGGCGCCTCTGTTCAAAGATACGCCGCTCCGCAAGCGCCTGGTCATGTTCACCTTCAGTGAAGCCGACCTCATGGCGCTGGTGTCACCTGTGTTCTGGCCGTTCCTGCGCGTGCTCGCCGTGTTCTCCAGCGCGCCTATTTTTTCGGCGCGCTCGGTACCGATGCGCAGCCGGGTCGCCCTGGCCATGCTGGTGGCGATCTGCGCGCAGGCTGTCCTGGCCGATCAGCCAGTGATCGGCCTGACCGACCCCCGTGCCATGAGCGTGGTCCTGCAACAGGTGGTGATCGGTCTGGCCATCGGTCTGGCGGTGCGAATCGTCTTCGCCGCCGTTGAACTGGCGGGCGAAGTGATCGGACTGCAGATGGGATTGAACTACGCCGGCTTTTTCGACCCTTCGACCAACCAGTCCACCAGCGCGGTCGGTCGCTTCTTCGGCAACACGACCATGCTGCTGTTCGTGATCCTCAATGGCCATCTGTTGGTGCTGCAGGCCGTCGTGTCCAGCTTTGAAACCTTTCCTCTGGGTACCGACGCCTTCGCAGCGATCCAAAAGATGCGGCTGCACGAGCTGGGTTCGGTCGTGTTTCGCTACGGCCTGTGGATCGCGTTGCCGATGATAGGCATGCTGCTGTTCGTGAACATCGTGCTGGGCGTCATCTCGCGGGTGGCGCCCCAGATGAACGCCTTCGCCATCGGCTTCCCGCTCACCCTCTCGACCGGCTTGCTGGGCATCGCGGTGACGCTGCCGATGATCGAAGGTCCGGTGATCGCGCTGATGAAACTCGCGACCGAGATGTTCACCGGCAGTTGAACCGCCAGCCTTGGTGCATCACTCCCAGTTCACGTCACGAAGCTTCCAGTTCGATCCGTCGAGCACCCATTGCAATCGCACCGCATACGGCGACGCCCGCTCGGGGATCAGACCCTGCGCCCCGGTGAACACCACCTGCGCCTCTGTGATGCCGATAGTGGATCCAGGCGGATCGACGCGGCTGCTGCGCGTGACCGCGATCACCTTCACATTGGCGTAGCGCAAGAACAGCAGCGCCATGGTCTTGCGCGCCCACTCGGCGTCGAACTCGTCCTGCGCCCGAAAGCGCGTGTCAAGCATGGCCAGAACCGCCTTGCTGTCCTTGGCTTCGAGGTGGTCTTGCAACTGCTGGACAGTGGCTTCGAGCGCGGTCTGAGGGTCGGGTTTGCTGCAGGCAGTGAGCACCAAAGATGCAACGACAAACAGTGCCGACAAAGTGATGCGGCGACGCATTCTAAGGAATCAAGCTCGTCGTTGCCGAAGTCTGCGGCTTGACAGTCACCAGCACCTCGATGTACTCGGCTCGAATACCCTTGCTCATGTCATCGATATGGACCGTCTGCGTAAACAAACCGCTGGACTCAAAGATGTGTCGACAAATGTCATACCCCCAATCCACCGTAACCAGCGAACGCCCATCTCCAACAGGATTGCCGTGGTACTCCTCGGGTTGCAGATGAACTACTTTCCCGTTTTCAATCAAGGCCCTGGGACTTGATGGCTTGTGCTTGTTAACAATTGGCACTGTACAGATATGCATCCCTCCTGGCTTGAGGGTGCGGGCTATTTCGCGAAACGCTCGAGAGGGATGAAAAATGTGTTCGAGCACGTCCTGGGTGATGTGCAAATCAATGGATTCATCTGAGAAGGAAAGAGATTCCAGATCTTCGCAGCGCATGTCCCCCACGAAAGCGCCTGGAGGCTGATCAGAAAAAAACTGCGAAGGAATGTACTGTTTGCACTCTTTCGAAAGACGTAAGCTGGCTCCTCGGTGACCAGGAGAAGACTCGTGGACTACGGCGTTCCGCCAGTTGGGAAAAAATGAGTCAATCACGACCATCAGCGCCCGCTCGCGCGGCACACTTGCGCAGTGTCCGCAGACGAAATCATCGCGAAACCAATGACTGCTGGCAGTAAAGACCACATCGTTGTCACAGGTCGGGCAGTGTCCAGCGGTTTGGAAAAATGGTGACTTTGGATCCTGGGCAACGACGCTGTCGGTCGATG
>JBIIQD010000473.1:0-3086 GCA_044342265.1 Hydrogenophaga sp.
TGCTGGGCGTGGCGCTGCTGGTGATTTTTGGCGGGCAATTGCAGTGGTTTCCGCTTCGAGGGCTGACCTCTTCGAATTGGGAAGAACTGACCTGGGGGGCGCGCATCGTTGACTATCTCTGGCACATCACTCTGCCGGTGACAGCGATGGTGCTTGGCAGTTTCGCGGTGACGGCGATGTTGACCAAGAACGCCTTTCTTGAAGAGATTCGCAAGCAGTACGTAATGACGGCACGGGCCAAGGGACTATCTGAACGGCAGGTGCTGTGGAAGCACGTGTTCCGCAACGCACTGATCCCGATCGTGACCGGCTTTCCTGCGGCCTTCATCGGCGCCTTTTTCACTGGCGCGCTGCTGATCGAGACACAGTTCTCGCTCGACGGGCTGGGGCTGCTCGGCTATGAAAGCGTGATCCGGCGCGACTACCCCGTGGTGATGGGCACGCTGTTCCTGTTCACCCTGATCGGTCTGGTGACCAAGCTGATCTCCGACCTCTGCTATGTGTGGGTGGACCCGCGCGTGAGGTTCGACTGATGGGCGCCGCTTCTGTGTCACCATCGCGCCGCGCCTGGCAACGTTTCAAGCGCAACCGCCTGGGCTACTGGAGTCTGCTGCTGTTCTGTGGGCTTGTAGTGCTCAGTCTGCTGGCAGAACTGCTGTCCAATGACAGGCCGCTGGTGGTGCATTACGAGGGTAAAACCTATTTCCCGATGGTGCAGGAGTTGCCTGAAACCACCTTTGGTGGCGACTTTGAAGCGGCCACCGACTACCTGGATCCGTTCATCCGGCAGCGCATCACCGACGGCGACAACTGGGCCATCTACGCCCTCAACCCCTACGGACCCAAGACGCTGAACTATTTTGCGAAGGCGCCTAACCCGTCGCGTCCGACCACGGACAACTGGCTGGGCACCGACGACCGGGGCCGCGACTTGTTGGCCCAGCTGATCTATGGCTTTCGGGTCAGTGTGCTGTTTGCTTTGGCGCTGACGCTCATTGGCACGGTCTTGGGTATCGTCACTGGGGCGATCCAAGGTTTCTTCGGTGGCAAGACCGACCTGGCCTTCCAGCGCTTCATCGAAATATGGTCGTCGATGCCTGAGCTGTATCTCCTGATCATTTTTGCGGCTGTGCTCTCGCCCAGCATCGGGCTGTTGCTGGTTCTGCTAAGCCTGTTTGGCTGGATGGGCTTGTCGGACTATGTGCGGGCAGAATTCCTGCGCAACCGGCAGATGGACTATGTGCGCGCGGCGAGGGCCATGGGTCTGTCGAATGCCCAGATCATCTGGCGACATGTGTTGCCCAACAGCCTGACACCCGTCGTCACGTTTTTGCCGTTTCGCATGAGTGGCGCCATCCTCGCGTTGACCTCTTTGGACTTCCTGGGCCTAGGCGTTCCACCTGGCACGCCCTCGCTGGGTGAGCTGCTGAGCCAGGGGAAGAACAACATCGACGCCTGGTGGATTTCGATTTCGACCTTTGCCGTACTGGTCATCACCCTGTTGTTGCTGACCTTCATGGGGGATGCGCTGCGGGATGCGCTCGACCCCAGGAAAGCGGACAGATGATGCCTCTGCTGGATGTCAGGAGTTTGCGGGTTTCTTTTGGTGGCCGCGAAGTGGTGCACGGGATCGACTTCTGCTTGAACGCGGGCGAAAAGCTGGCCCTGGTGGGCGAGTCGGGCTCCGGCAAAACGGTGTCGGCCTTGTCGTTGCTTCGGCTGCTGCAGGGTGCTGACGTGGCCGGCAGTGCGCATTTTGGCGAACAAGATCTGCTGGCCCTCAATGAACATGCGTTGAGGGGACTCCGGGGTGATCGCATCGCGGTCATTTTTCAGGAGCCAATGACGGCGCTCAACCCTTTGTACAGCGTGGGTGAGCAGATTGCCGAGGTACTGCAGCTCAAGAAGGGATTGACCGCCCATCAGGCCAAGGCATCGAGCGTGGAGCTGCTGGCGTCGACGGGCATCCCTGAGGCCGGGCGCCGGGCAAAGGCGTTCCCGCACCAGCTCAGTGGTGGCCAACGGCAGCGGGCCATGATCGCCATGGCCCTGGCCAGTGAACCCCAACTGCTGATTGCCGACGAGCCGACCACGGCGCTGGACGTGACCGTGCGGGCCCAGATCCTGGACCTGTTGTCCGACCTGCAGCGCCAGCACGGCATGGCAGTGCTGCTGATCACGCACGACCTGAACCTGGTGCGGCGCTTTGCGGACCGGGTGGCTGTGATGGAAAAGGGCCATTTGGTGGAGCAGGGCGAGGTGGCGCAGGTCTATGCCGCGCCGCAACATCCCTACACGCGCCGATTGTTGGCCAGCGAGCCGTTGCGGGATGTGGCAGCGCCAGTGTCGCAGTCGAAAACGCTGTTGTTGGCCGAAGGATTGCGCGTCTCTTACCCAGTTGCCTTGCCTGGCGTGAGGGGATGGTTCCAGCGTGGTGCCTTTGTAGCATTGGAGTCTGCTGATTTTTCGGTGGCCAGTGGCACCACACTGGGCGTCGTGGGGGAATCGGGCTCCGGAAAGTCGACCCTGGCGCTCGCTGCGCTTGGCCTTGTGAAACACGAAGGGCGGCTGCGGGTGGCCGACAGCGATTGGTCGCGTGCCAAATCCGAAGGCCTGGAAAAGTCCTTGCGCCGGCAGATTCAGGTGGTGTTCCAGGACCCCTTTTCGTCGTTGTCCCCGCGGATGACAGTAGAGCAGATCGTGGGTGAAGGTTTGAGCATCCACGAGCCTGCCCTGAACGCTGAACAGCGATTGACGCGGGTCCGCGCGGCGCTCAAGGAGGTAGGCCTGGTCCAGGACCCGGACGAAGCCAAAGACTGGTTGCAGCGTTATCCACACGAGTTCTCAGGCGGGCAGCGCCAGCGGCTGGCCATTGCGCGCGCGCTGATTGTTCAACCCGGCTTGCTGGTGCTGGACGAGCCCACCAGTGCACTGGATGTGACCGTGCAACAGCAGGTGCTTTCGCTGTTGCAGCGGTTGCAGCGCGAAAAGGGCCTGAGCTACCTTCTTATCACCCATGACATCGCGGTCATTCGTGCCATGGCCCACCAGGTGCTGGTGCTCAAGGACGGCCTGGTGCTGGAGCG
>JBIIQD010000475.1:0-3071 GCA_044342265.1 Hydrogenophaga sp.
TGCTCGCGGTCGTCTTCGCCCATGTCCCAGTATTTGCTCGCCTCCACACCGTGGCGCAGGCCCCGGTAATGCAGCACCGGCAGATCGAACCCGCCGCCGTTCCAGCTTACCAGCTGCGGTTGGTGCTTCTCGATGCTGTTGAAGAAGGTCTGAACCACCTTGCCTTCGCTCAGGCCATCGCGATCCACAAACGAGTGCACACGCAGCCCTTCAGCATTGCGGAACACCACGCTGATCACCAGCACGCGTTGCAGGTGCAGCGGGGCGAAATCGTTTTGGCCTTTTTCCTTGCGCGCGGCGAGCCAGGCTTCGTAGATTTGTGCATCCGTCCAGTCAGGTGGATCGTCGCGCAGTTGGCGCAGTCCGGCGATATCCGGAATCGACTCGATGTCGAAAACAAGCACCGGCCAGGCCATGGGCAGTGCCTGTCAGCGCTTGGGCAGGTAAACCACCGGATCGACCGGCTTGCCGTTGCGCCGCACTTCAAAGTGCAGCTTGACCCGGTCGGCGTCGCTGCTGCCCATTTCGGCGATGCGCTGCCCCTGCCTGACCGTCTGGTCTTCGCGCACCAGCAGGGCCTGGTTGTGGGCGTAGGCGGTCAGAAAGGTGTTGTTGTGTTTGAGGATGATGAGGTTGCCGTAACCACGCAAACCGGCTCCGGCATAGACCACACGCCCATCGGCAGCGGCCAGCACCGGGTCGCCCACCCGGCCTGAAATCGACACCCCTTTGTTCTTGCCTTCGTCAAAAGACGCCACTACCCCGCCCTGTGCAGGCCAAACAAAATTGATCTCGTCGACCCCGGACGTTACCGCTTCGGGAGCTGGCGCAGGGGCCGGGGTTGCTGGAACCACAGGCCCAGCCGTTGGGGCCACCGGTGTGGGTGACGTGAGGGGACGTGCCACCACCCCTGGTATTGCCACGGGAGTCGCTGTCCCACCGGCAGCAACCGTCGCTGGCGCTCCCGAAGGGGCCACGGGTGGCGCCACTCGCAGCACCTGGCCAACCTCGATCAGATTGGGGTTGAGCAGGTTGTTCCAGGTCTGCACGTCCCGAGGCGCCTGACCGGCTTCCAGCGCAATACGGTACAACGTGTCTCCAGGACGCACCGTATAAAAGCCAGGTTTGCCCGCATTTTCGGCGCCGGGCAGAGGTTTCACCTCGGCCGGCCGGGTGGCACCTGATCGGTCTTCGACCGGGGCAGGCTGGGTCAACCGCCGGGTCGAGCAGCCTGCGGTCAGCATCAGTCCCCCCGCCAAGGCACAAAGAGCCACACCACGCCACGGCATCCGCTGGGCGCCTGCGATCTGCTTCAAGACATCCTGCTGATTCATCTATGTGTCCTACCTGGTCTGAGGCCCATGTCTTTATTGGCCTGCGCTTTGCCAACCTGTCCCACCGCGTCGGTCGAAAGGCTTCACAAAACACCCGATTTTAGTGGCACGAAGAGCACTGGCTCCAACTCCGATCGCGTGAATCCTTGGGCTGAACGCTCGATGACGATCAATCGTTGCGAGCCAGAACGCTCTATCACGGGTGCCACCAGGCGCCCACCCAAGGCCAATTGGTCGATCCAGGCCTGTGGGACATGGTCTCCGCCAGCCGCTGCGATGATCCCGGCATAGGGCGCGCCCTGGGGGTAGCCCAGCATTCCATCTCCGAGGAGCAAGTGCAGGTTGGCCACCCGAAACGGCCTGAGGTTGTCTCGCGCCTTGTCATGCAAGGCCCGCAGCCGTTCGATGCTGTACACCTCTTGCGCCAGGTGGCTGAGCACCGAGGCCTGGTAGCCACAGCCGGTGCCAATGTCGAGCACCCTGCCCAAGCGACCCTCTCGCCCCTGACACAACAGCTCCAGCATGCGCGCGACCACGCTTGGTTTGGAAATCGTCTGCTCAAGTCCGATCGGCAAGCTGGTGTCTTCGTACGCTTGATTGGCCAGGGCAGTATCCACAAACCGGTGCCGCTCGACCGCCAGCATCGCAGCCAGCACCCCGGCATGGCTGATGCCCTGAGCTTGTAGCTTGCGCACCATGGCCTGTCGAACTGCCAGGGAATCCATGCCGACACCCGCAGCGACAGCTTGCTGCTGTGGCTTCACCATGCGCGACACAGGCGCTGCGGCGCTTGTGCCCGACGGTTTCCCAACGCCAGGTGACTTGTCCAGCCGGGCAGGAAACGCAGGCCGCTGGCGTGTGCCACTGGGCGCACCGCCAGGCAGTTCGGGGGGCGGAACGGCAGGACCAGAACGCTTCATGCAGGCCCCGCCCCCAACGCGGCGGCAGTGGGCGCCCAATATGACAGTCTTTCGTGATCGGTCAGGTCGACCTGCAATGGGGTGATGCTGGCAAAGCCCTGCGCCGTGGCGTGAAAGTCGGTGCCTTCGGCATCATCTTTGGCAGCGCCAGCGCTGCCAATCCAGTACATGGTTTCTCCGCGCGGACTGGCCTGGGTGATCACCTGTTCAGCAGCATGCCGACGACCCAGTCGGGCCACCTTGAAGCCTTTGATATCCAAGGCCGGTAGACAGGGAATGTTCACGTTCAGCAACCAGGGATCCGACCGTCGGCCCGCCTCCTCTGCGCGCCCAAGAGTGGGCAGCAAATGCTTGACAAGATCGACCGCTTTTTGGGCCGCGACGTCCAGATGGCCCCAGCCTTTTTCGGTCTGTGAAAACGCAATCGCCGGCACGCCAAAAAGATATCCTTCCATGGCCGCGCCGACCGTGCCGGAATAAATGGTGTCGTCGCCCATGTTGGCGCCGTTGTTGATGCCGGACACCACCAGATCCGGGCGGTATCCCAGCAGCCCGGTCAACGCAATGTGCACGCAATCGGCAGGCGTGCCATTGACGTAACGAAATCCGTTGGACGCGCGGTGTACATACAGCGGTGAATGCAGGGTCAGGGCATTTGACTTGGCGCTGTTGTTGTGCTCGGGCGCTACCACCTCCACATCAGCCAGGTCCTTGAGGGCTTCGTACAGCGCTACGATTCCAGGCGCCTGGTACCCATCGTCGTTGGAAATGAGAATTTTCATGGCTCGATTCTAGGTGCGCCAACACCGGCCTCGCT
>JBIIQD010000476.1:0-3069 GCA_044342265.1 Hydrogenophaga sp.
GGCCAGCCGGTGGTTGTCGAGAACAAGGTCGGTGCCGGCGGCAACATCGGCGCCGATGCGGTGGCCCGGGCCACCGACGATCACACCCTGGGCCTGATGATCAACGGCAACCTGACCATCGCCAAGATCCTCAACCCCGCCACCACCTACGATCCCCTCAAGGACCTGCAGCCGGTCTCACTGATCGCGGTCTCGCCCCTGGTGCTGGCCGCGCCCGCGGGTGCACCCGTGGGCAAGGCCTTCTTCGAGGAAGCGAAGGCGCAGGGCGACAGGCTCAACTACGGCACCCCCGGCGTGGGTACCGTGGCCCACCTGGGCATGGAGCTGCTCAAGGGCAAGGGTGGCATCGCGCCGGTGCACGTGCCCTACCCGGGCAACCCGCAAGTGATCACCGCGCTGATCGGTGGTCAGATCCAGATGGCGCTGCTGCCGCCGGGGCTGGCGATGGCCCAGGTCAAGGGCGGCAAGCTGCAGGCCGTCGGCGTCACGTCGGCCGGCCGCAGCAGCGTGGTGCCCGAGGTGCCCAGCCTGGCCGAGGCTGGCGTGCAAGGCCTCCAGCTGGAAATCTGGAACGCGGTGGCCGCTCCGGTGGGGATGCCCAAAGCCCATGTGCAGAAACTGGCCACGCTGCTGGCCGAGATCGTGCGCCGCCCCGAGATCCGCCAGAAGATCCTCAACCAGGGCTGGCAGGTGGCGGGCACTTCGCCTGAGGGGCTCGCCAAGCGCATCAAGAGCGACACCGAAGCGATGGCAGACGTGATCCGCAAGAACAACATCAAACCCAACTGAGCGGGGTCCTCAGACTGCGACAGTGACTGCTGATTCAGTGTTGGCGGTTTTCAGCCGCGGAGCGCCTTTGGCTGTGAAGACCTGTTGACCGGCGATGAAGTGCACCGCCACACCCGGTGGACGCCCGGTCGTTGTTCGAACGAGCAGGATGTCGGCGCGCTGGCCGATGGCCAGACGCCCGCGATCATGCAGACCCGCGGCGTCGGCTGCGTTGGACGAGACCATGGACCAGGCGGTGGACAGGTCACAGACGCCGTCTTCACACAGGCGGAAGGCGGCCGGAAGCATGGACGGGTAGTAGTAATCGGACGTGAGCACCGTGCACAGGCCGGCACTCGCCATCGCCGAGGCCGACACCGCATTGCTCAGGTGGCTGCCGCCGCGCACCACGTTGGGCGCGCCGAACACCACCGGGTTGCCGTATTGGCGGGCCAGCGTCGCGGTCTCCAGCGTCTTGGGGAACTCCGATATTTTGCAGCCCAGCGACTGGTAGTCCGTGCGCACCTCGGGCGACGGATCGTCGTGCGAGCACATGGGCACACCCGCAGCAAGGGCCGCGGCGGCCAGGCGGCGGATCGAGGCGGGCACCTCTTCGCTCCGCGCGGCGACCCGCTCGGCCATTGCTTGCAGGTCGGTGACGTTCAGGCCCGTGCGCTGCAGCACCGTCATGCCGTCTTTCGGGTGCCCGATCTTGCGCAGGATGTCAGGGGTGTGGTCGTTGAAGGCGAGCAGGGCAATACGACCTTCCGCCAGCCAGGCCAGCACCTCGTCTTCGCCGTCCAGGTTGAAGGTTTCGTGGCGCAGGTGCAGGCGAGCGTCGCACGAGAGGTGGCTTTCGGCGGCGTCCATCGCCTCCATCAGGCGCACCAGCGTGTCGCGGCTGCGCAGGCCCGGTTCCCACGAAAAGGTGACGCCGTGGAAGGCGGTCGAGATCCCGTTGGCCACCAGCTGCCGGTCGGTCTCGGCGAGGGCCAGCTGCAGGTCGAAATGCACGCCCGGCCGGGGCATGATCTGCCGCTCGAAGGCGTCGCCGTGCAGGTCGATGATGCCCGGCATGACGCGCAGGCCACGCGCGTCCATGACCGGTGCGCCGTTGGCCTCGCTGCCGATATCGACGATGACGCCGTGGTCCACCGTGATGACCACGTCGTCCTGAAAACCCGATGGCAGCAAGGCGCTGCCTCCTGCGATCGCAAACCGTTCCATTGTGTTCATGCCTGGCGTTCCCGGGTGATCAAAGCCGTCGAGACTGCCCCCATTCTGTGACAGTGGTGCGACGAAACAGCCCTGTCACGCAAGTCATGAAAACTTCATGTCGTCTACACAACTTTGTCATCGCACGGCATCACGCTGTAGAAGTTGTCTAAACCACTTGGAGCTGCCTCATGAACTGGACCAAACACCTCGCCACCGCCGCCACGGTGCTCGGCCTCGCCGCCACGGCCTTCTCGGTTCAGGCGCAAACATTGCGCCTGGCCGTCACCGACATCGTCGGGCTGGAAAACCTGCAGCGCGAGTACGCCGGCTTCCAGAAGATCCTCTCGGAAAAGTCGGGCATGAAGGTCGAGCTGTTCCCCGTGCCCAACCGCACCGCCGCAGTGGAAGCGCTCAACGCGAAGAAGATCGACCTCGTGCTGACCGGCCCGGCCGAGTACGTGGTGTTCAAGAAGCGCACCGACGCCAAGCTGGTGGTGGGCTTCAGCCGCCCCGAGTACTACGGCTCGGTGGTCACGCTGCTGGGCTCGGGCATCGACAGCGTGGATGACCTCAAAGGCAAGAAGGTCGCCCTGGGTGACGTGGGTTCCACCTCGCGCCACCTGTCGCCGATCCAGGTGCTGGCCGACCTGGGTCTCAAACCAGGGCAGGATGTGCAGATTCTGCACATCAACCGCAACGTCGGCGTCGAAGCCATGAAGCGCGGCGATGTGTCCGCGATCGGTATCAACCGCACCGACCTGCCCGGCCTGTCCAAGCGCCACCCCGATGTGGTCTTCAAGGTCATCGCCCGTGGCCGCGATCTGCCCAACGACGTGCTGCTCGCCGGCACCCACGTGCCCGACGCCGTGGTCGGCCAGATGAAGAAGGTCTTCAGCGAGAACTCCGAAGCGCTCATTGCCGCCGTTCTGATGGGACCGGACGAGAACCAGAAGTTCCAGGGCATGAAGTTCATCCCCAGCATCGCCGATGCCGACTACAACTACGTGCGCAAGATGTACGCCACCATCGGCCAGCCGCAGTACGCCGCCTTCGTGGGCGATTGATCCTCCTGCCACCGCACCA
>JBIIQD010000133.1:0-6596 GCA_044342265.1 Hydrogenophaga sp.
AAGGCACCTGCACCGGCGAACACGGCGTGGGCCTGCACAAGATGGACTTCCTGCGCACCGAAGCCGGCGACGGCGCCATCGACATGATGCGCGCCATCAAGCGCGCGCTGGACCCGCACAACATCTTGAACCCGGGCAAAATATTTGACCTGTAGAGTCACCCAGCCATGACCTTGCAACAAGAAGCTGTGAACTGCACGTCTCCAGGGCATTGACCTTGTGTGACCCGAAGCAGAGTGGAATCGGTCAAGGCTTCACCATCTTGAACAGCCATGAAGCCTTCGCCAGCATCCCCCGACCGTCAGGACGTGGCATTCGTTGACAACCTGGGTCAACAAAAGCGCTTGGTCCTGTGGATTGCGCTGGGTTCGACGCTGGCGACCCCGCTTCTGTTTGTCTATTCGGACAACCCTCTCGAAACGGCGACGGCCTTGTTCAGCGCCCTGACCAGCTGGCTTTTTTACCTGGCTTTGCGCAAAGGGCAGCTGCTCCCGACGGCACTGGTGGTCAACATCGGTGTGTTTGTGGTCGCGGTCATGGCCGTGCTGGCTTTTGGCTCGGTGCGCAACGCCGCCAACTTCCTTTTTGTCGGAGTGGTGGTGGGGGCAGGCAGCTTCTTCGGCCGCCGGGCGTTCCTGAGCATCCTCATCCTGGTCACCGTCACCCTGGGCCTGCTGTCACTGGCCGAACATCAAGGTCTGCTCAGGGCTGCCAATCAACACGTCAGCCTCAAGACCTGGATCGTCCAGGTGATTTGCCTCGCCGTGGTGGCCCTGCTGGTCTATCGGAACCGCCAACATCTGGAACGGAGCGCGACCCGATTGAACGAAGAGCTGGATCGTCGCAGAAGCGTTGAGCAAGAGCGCGATCAAAGCACGGAGCGCTTCGCCCGCTTCTTCAGCACCAGCCCAAGCCCGATGCTGGCCCAGTCAGCCCGGGACGCCCGCATCGTGGACGCCAATCCCGCGTTCCTGCAGTGCTATGGGTACAAACGCGAAGACATCCTGGGCCGGGTCGATACCTTTCTCTGGGCCAATCCAGCGCAACGAGAACCGTTCCTGAAACTGTTGGTGGCCCATCGAACGGTGCTCAACTTTGAATGCGAGGCGCTTCGATCGGATGGGAGCACTTTCGAAGCCCTGCTGTCTGGCGGTCTGGGCGACGATCCCCAGGACCATCTGGTCATCACCACCGTGACCAATGTCAGCGAGCAAGCCGCTGCACGCATCCGTTTGCAGAAATCAGAAGAGCGCTTCGCCAAAGCCTTTCATCTCAGCCCTTTGAAACTGACCATCACCAGGCTGAGTGACGGTCACTTCATCGAGGTAAATCAGGCCGACAACGGCGTGCAGGGTCTGAATGCCTCGGATCTCAAGGGCAAAACCGCACTGGAAGTGGGTGCCTGGCTTGATCCGGCTGAACGGGCGCGATTCGTCGAACAGCTCAGGCGCGATGGACGCCTCATCGCCTACGAATCCAAGATGCGGCACAAGGACGGTCGCATCGTCGATGCAAGGCTGTGGTCCGTGATCATTGACATCGACGGTGAGGAATGCATCCTGTCCTGCACGGTGAACACTTCAGAAGAAAAGCGCCGTGAAGCCTTGTTGATTGGCGTGGCCCAGGGCATGACCGGGGAAACTGGCGAAGCATTCTTCGAAGCATTGTGCCGGCACATGGCCGAGGCGCTGAACGCCGACGTGGTGGTTGTGAGCGAGTTGCTGAACGACGGTCTTGTGAACACCCTGTCCACGCTGTCCGTCTGGGTGGACGGGCAGACCCGTTCACGCTTCGCCTACGACATCCAAGGTACCCCGTGCGCACAGGCCTTGCAGACCAGTGAGCTTTGCGTGCTTGAAAACGGGCTGCACGGTCACTTCCCTGCCGAATCGACCCCGCTGGGTGTGCACGCTCAGGCCTATGTGGGCATGGCCCTTCGAGATGCCGACGGGTCTGCGATGGGTGTCCTCAAGGCATTGTGGCGCGGGCCGATTGCGCTCACGGAAGAGATGCAGGCACTCATCGCCATCTTTGCCAGCCGGGCCAGCGCCGAACTGATCCGGCTGCGCCGCGACCGGGAGATCAAGACCCTCAATGAAAGCCTTGAAGTTCGGGTGCGCGAACGCACCGCAGAACTGCGCAAGCTGAACGAAGAGCTGGACTCGTTCGCCTATTCGGTGTCGCACGACCTCAAATCGCCTCTGCGATCTATCGATGGATTCACCCGCCTGCTGAGCGAGCAGTTGGAGGGACGTCTGCAGCCGGACGAGACCGCGCTGTTCGACCGGGTACTGACCGCGACCCGGCGCATGAGCTCATTGATCGCTGACTTGCTGGGATTGGCCCGGATCAGCCAGGGCACCCTGGAGCGCCTACCCACCTCGCTGAGCGAGATCGCAGAGCAGATCATGCGGGCGGAGCAATTGAAACAGCCCGATCGTCAACTGGACTGGAGCATCGAACCGGATCTGGTGTGCCATTGCGACCCGCACCTGATGAGAATCGCCATCGAGAACCTGCTCGGCAACGCCGTCAAATACACCCGGCATCAGAAGCACCCGAAGATCGAGATTGGGCGCCTTCCCGCCAACGCGTCGGCTCCACAGCAGTTCTTCGTTCGGGACAATGGTGTGGGCTTCGACATGGCCTACGCAGACAAGCTCTTCAAACCCTTCCAACGACTGCACACGGCCAGCGAATTCGAGGGCACTGGCATCGGCCTGGCCACGGTGAGGCGCATTGTGGAGCGCCACGGGGGGACCATACGGGTCGAAAGCGCGCCGGGCCAGGGCACCACCTTTTACATGTCCCTGGGCGCTGGCAAGTAGGGCCTTGTCTTGCTCAGTCCTGCTGGCGGGCCCATCCGGGTAGCCAGCTCGCCAGGTGCTCGGCAAACCCCTCGGCTGCAGGCGACAGCGAGCGCATGGTGGGCTTGTACAGACACACCTTGCGCACGGTTTCGGGGTCCACCACCCGGCGCATCACCAGGCCGAACTTCAAGGCCAGCACCCCCACATACGCGGGCGCCAGCGTGGCCACCCGGCCTTGAGCGGCCACGCCCAACGCGGTGCTGATGTTGTCCACCACATCCACCGGAACGACCCGCGACTCCTCCGGCACGCTCAGGCGCATCTGGGCCACGCTGCGTTCGTGGTCGTAACCAGCGGCCACCAGCGGCTGGTTGCGCAGGTCGGGCCAACGCAGGCGTTTGCGCCTGGCCAAGGGGTGTTCCGGCGAACACCACAACACCCAAGCACTGTCAAAAAGCGCCAGACTGGCGACTTCAGGTCCGGTGGCGCGGTCGGGGCCCACGGCAATGTCCACGTCACCCGCGGCCACGCTGTCCACCAGCTGATCGACCGCGACATCGCGCACCCGCACCACCACCCGGGGGCGGAGGTCCTGGAACGCCCGGATCGCCTCGGGCACGGCGGTGCTGGCCAGCACCAGCGGTGCGCCGACGCGCAGCACGCCGGCTGCCCGGTGGCGCACGTCGTCGGCGACGCTTTCGGTGCTTTGCACATGGCGCATCAGGGTCTGGGCTGACGGCAGAAAGTCGCGCCCGGCACTGGACAGCGCCACCCGGCGCGTGGTGCGGTCAAACAGCCGGAATTGAAGGTGCGCCTCCAGCTCGGCCACCAACTGGCTGATGGCTTGCGCGGTGAGACCCAGGCGGTCAGCGGCCGCCGAGAAGCTGTGCAGTTCGGCCACGGCCAGAAACGCCTCGATCTGGCGCAGCGTGAAACGGGTGAATGACATGCGCCGGATTATCAATCAAGCCTTGATAAACCCCAGCAATTCATTGCTGGTTTTCGGGACCGCTTGTGAAGAGACTACGGCGCTCGCTTGCAGCTGACGCAAGGCATTCCCACCACCCAAAGACCGGCCCTGATCCATGACCGAATTGCTTGAACACGCAGCCCTGGCCCGTGAGTTGCATGAATCGGAACGATCCCGTGTGCAGATCCGGCACTTCTCGCGCCGCTTCCCCGGCATGACCATCGAGGACAGCTACGCGATCCAGCGCGAGTGGATGAAGCTCAAGCGGGCCGAAGGCCGCCGTGTGGTGGGCCACAAGATCGGCCTGACGTCGCGCGCGATGCAACTCTCATCGCAAATCACGGAGCCGGACTACGGCACCTTGCTGGACGACATGGTGCTGCGCGATGGCAGCGAGGTGGAGACCCAGCGCTTCATCCTGCCGCGCCTGGAGGTGGAATTCGCCTTCATCCTCGCGCGCCCGCTCGAAGGCCCGGGCGTGACCTTGTTCGACGTGCTCAACGCGACCGACTACGTGATCCCGACGCTGGAGCTGATCGACGCCCGCATCGAGCAGGCCGATCGCGAAACCAAGGTGCCGCGCAAGGTGCTGGACACGATTGCCGACAACGCGGCCAACGCCGCCATCGTCATGGGCGGGCGACCGATGAAGCCCGACGCCGTGGACTGGCGCTGGGCGGGTGCCTTGCTGTTCAAAAACGGAGTGATCGAAGAGTCGGGCCTGGGCGCGGCCGTGCTCAACCACCCGGCCAACGGCGTGGCCTGGCTGGCCAACAAGCTGGCACCGCATGGCGAGCGGCTCGAAGCCGGCGAGATCGTGCTCGGTGGCTCGTTCACCCGGCCGGTGGCCTGCGCGGCGGGCGATGTGTTTCATGCGGACTACGGTCCGCTCGGATCGATCAGCCTGCACTTTGTCTGACAGACCACACCATGAAACTGAACAACCCCTTCAAGACCCGGCTGCGCCGACCCGGCGCGCAGATCGGCCTGTGGCTGGGCCTGGCCGATCCGTACGCGGCCGAGCTGTGCGCCACCACCGGTTTCGACTGGCTGCTGATCGACGGTGAGCACGGGCCGAACGACCTGCGGTCCATGCTCGGTGCGCTGCAGGCCGTCGCGCCCTACCCCACCCACCCGGTGGTGCGCATCCCGCACGGAGACGCCACCCTGGTCAAGCAGGTGCTGGAAATCGGCGCCACCACCTTGCTGGTGCCGATGGTGGAGTCGGTCGAGCAGGCGCGCGGCCTGGTGCGCGCCATGCGCTACCCGCCCGAAGGCATTCGGGGCGTGGGCGCTGGCCTGGCCCGGTCTTCGCGCTGGAACGGTCACGCCAACTACCTGAAGGAAGCGAACGACAACGTCTGTCTGCTGGTGCAGGTGGAGACCATCGAAGCGCTGGGGCAGATCGAAGCGATCGCAGCGGTCGAAGGCGTCGATGGCGTCTTCATCGGACCGGCCGACCTCGCGGCCTCGATGGGCCATCTGGGTGCCGCTGAACTGCCGGAGGTGGTCAACGCCATCGATGACGCGATCCGCCGTGTCGTGGCCATGGACAAGGCCGTAGGCATTCTGGCGGTGAACGAGGCGCGTGCCCGCGAATGCATCGCGTTGGGTGTGCGCTTCGTGGCGGTGGGTGTGGAAACGTCCTTGATGACCCAGGCGGCCCGTGCGCTGTCGGCACGCTTCAGGACGGTTGCACCGGTCACTTCTTGAACACAGCCATGGACCTGAACGTTCTGCGCGCGGCCTTTGCCGGCCGGCTCTTCACCGACGCCAACGACATGGCGCCCTACCTGACCGACTGGCGCCGCAAGTGGACCGGGCAGGCATTGGCCGTGGCACAGCCCGACACAGCCGCCGACGTGGCCGCCGTGGTGAGCTGGTGCCACCAGCATGGCGTGCCGGTGGTGCCACAAGGTGGCAACACCGGCTTGTCGGGCGGCGCCACGCCCGATGGCAGCGGGCGCGCGCTGGTGTTGTCGCTGACGCGGCTCAACCAGGTGCGCCGCATCGACGCGGTCAACAACACCATCGAAGTCGAGGCGGGGGTCACTTTGCTGCAGGTGCAAGAAGCGGCGCGAGAAGCCGGGCGCCTGTTCCCGCTCAGCCTGGCCGCCGAAGGCACCTGCACGATTGGCGGCAACCTCGCCAGCAACGCCGGTGGCGTGCAGGTGCTGCGCTATGGCAATGCCCGCGACCTGTGCCTGGGGCTGGAGGTGGTCACTGCTGCGGGTGAGCTGTGGGATGGACTGCGTGGCCTGCGCAAGAACAACACCGGCTACAGCCTGCGCGATCTGTACATCGGCAGCGAAGGCACGCTGGGTGTGATCACCGCCGCCACGCTCAAGCTGTTTCCGCTGCCTGCCGCACAGGTGGCGGCGTTCGTGGCCGTGCCGTCGCCCGCAGCGGCGGTGGCCTTGCTCGAACTGGCACAGGCCCGTCTGGGCGCTGCGCTCACCGCCTGCGAGCTGATGAGCGACACCTGCATCCGGCTGGTGGAGAAACACGTCGAGGCCGCGCGGCTGCCGCTGAGCGACCGCTCGCCCTGGTACCTGCTGATCGAGGTGAGCGACACCCACAGCGAGGCGCGCGCCAACGAAGCGCTGGAAGCCTTGATGGAACATGCCTTTGAGCACGAATGGGCGACCGACGCGGCGGTGTCGCAAAGCCTGACGCAGTTCCAGGCGCTGTGGGCGCTGCGCGAAGACATTTCCGAATCGCAAGGCGCCGAGGGCAAGACCATCAAGCACGACATCGCGCTGCCCATCTCGGCCATCGCCAACTTCATCGAGCGCACCGACGCCGAGATCGAACGC
>JBIIQD010000477.1:0-3060 GCA_044342265.1 Hydrogenophaga sp.
CCATGTCGGCCGCGTTGAGACTGGCGGTGGCCTCAGGCTCCAGCGCATCAAGCACGCTGGCGCGCCGCGTCATGCTTCCGGTGTGCCAGTGTTCAAGCTGGCGACCGGTGATCAACACCATCGGGTAGTCGGCGTCAGGCCGCTCGTTGGCAGGGATAAGGTCCACCGGCACCAGCTGCACGCGGCCATCGGCGGTGGGGAAGCGGTCGTTGAACACAATGGGCTGGCCTGGATCGTCTTCACTCAGGCAGGGGTAGGTCACGCTGCCTTCGCGCTCCAGTCGCGCCCAACTGATACCGCCGATGGCCGTGTGCATGGCCTGCCGCATCTCTTCGTATACGCTGGCCACACCGTCGTGTTCGCCTTCGTAGCGCCAGTCCAGACCCATGCCGACAGCGATCTGCTGGATGATCCAGAGATCAGGCCGGGCCTCGCCCGGTGGCGCCAGTGCCTGCCGACCTAACTGCACCATGCGATCGGTATTGCTGACGCTACCGGTTTTCTCCGGCCATGCGCTCGCCGGCAGCACCACGTCGGCCATCCAAGCGGTCTCGGTCAGGAAGATGTCCTGCACCACCAGGTGCGAGAGGCTCGCGAGCGCGTGGCGCGCGTGGTTCAGGTCAGGGTCGCTCATGGCCGGGTTCTCGCCCATGACATACATGCCCCAGACCTTGTGCGGGTCGCTGTCGGGGGCGAGGCACTTGCCCATGATCTCGACCACGGTATAGCCTGGCTGGTCATCCAGCTTGGTCTTCCAGAAAGACTCGAACCAGTCGTGCGCAGCGGCGTTGGTGACGCGCTGGTAGTTGGGGTACATCATCGGGATCAGGCCCGCGTCGCTCGCGCCCTGCACGTTGTTCTGCCCGCGCAGCGGGTGAAGCCCGGTGCCGGGGCGGCCGATCTGACCAGTGAGCGTGGCCAGCGCGATCAGGCAGCGCACGTTGTCGGTGCCGTGCACATGCTGACTCACGCCCATGCCCCAGAGAATCATTGACGACTTCGCCGTTGCATACGCGCGCGCCACCTCGCGGATGGTGTCGGCCGCGATGCCGCAGATGGGCGCCATCGCCTCGGGGCTGTAGCCCGCCACGCTGGCGCGCAACTCCTCCACGTTGTTGGCGCGGTCGTTGACAAAGGCCTCGTTCACAAGACCCTCGCTGACGACCACATGCAGCATCGCGTTGAGCAGCGCCACGTCGGTGTCGGGCCGGAACTGCAGTGTGCGCCAGGCGTGACGCGCGAGGTCGGTGCGGCGCGGGTCGGCGATGACGATGCGCGTGCCGCGCTGCGCGGCGTTCTTCATCCAGGTCGCGCCGACCGGATGGTTGTTGGTGGGATTGGCGCCGATCACGATGATCAGATCGGCGTGTTCCACGTCTTTCACAGGATTGCTCACGGCGCCGGACCCAATGCCTTCGAGCAAAGCCGCCACACTGGAGGCATGGCACAACCGGGTGCAGTGGTCCACGTTGTTGCTGCCAAAACCGGTGCGCACCAGCTTCTGAAACAGATAGGCCTCTTCGTTACTTCCCTTGGCCGAACCAAATCCCGCCAGCGCTTTGCGACCATGCTGGTCGCGTAAGTTCCGAAGCCCACCCGAAGCGAGCGCGAGCGCTTCCTCCCAGCTGGCTTCGCGGAACACCTCGGACCAATGCCGCTCGCGCAACAGGTCCGACGGGTCCTTGGGCATCCCGGCCTTGCGGATCAACGGGCGGGTGAGGCGCTCCGGGTGGTGCACGTAGTCAAAACCGAAACGACCCTTCACGCACAGGCGCCCTTCGTTTGCGGGGCCGTCGCGCCCCTCCACGCTCACGATGACGTTGTCTTTCACCTGGTAGGTCAACTGGCAGCCGATGCCGCAGAACGGGCACACCGAGTCCACCGACTTCTCCACCGACTGTGCACCCAGGTGCGTCTTGGGCATGAGCGCGCCCGTCGGGCAGGCCTGCACGCACTCGCCGCAGGCCACGCAGCTGCTTGCGCCCATGGGGTCGTCGAGGTCGAAGACCACCTGCGCGTGCGATCCCCGAAAGGCCATGCCGATGACGTCGTTGACCTGTTCTTCGCGGCAGGCGCGCTGGCAGCGGTTGCACTGGATGCAGGCGTCGAGGTTGACCGCCATCGCGGGGTGCGAGAGGTCGGGCGCGGTGGGCGCTCGGCGCAGCGCCGCCAGCGTGGGTCGCACGCTCACGCCTTCGCGCTGCGCCCACTGGCTCAGCTCGCCATGCGGCTGCGCATGATCATCGTCCAGCCACTTGTGGCCCTGATCTGGCATGTCGGACAGCAACAGCTCCAGCACCATGTCGCGGCTCTTCTTGGCGCGCAGGCTTTGCGCCAGCACCTTCATGCCGGGCGTGACGCTGCGGCAGCAGCTGGGTGCAAGCGTGCGCTCGCCCGCCACCTCGACCACGCAGGCGCGGCAGTTGCCGTCGGGCCGCAGCGGGTCGCTGTGACACAGTCGCGGGATCACCGCGCCGTGGCGCTCTGCGGCGCTAAGGATGGTCTCGCCGTCAAAAGCTTGGGCCGGTTTGCCGTCGAGTTCGAACTCGACAGTGGCGGGTGCGAGCTGCTGCAAGGTCAAGGGCTTGTTCATTGGGCACCGCCGACTTCGTGGGCAAAGTGTTTGAGCACCGAGCGGATCGGGTTCGGCGCGGCCTGGCCCAGGCCGCAGATCGACGCGTCGGCCATGACCTCGCACAGGTCATTGAGGGTGTCGGCGTCCCAGGCTTCGCCTTCCATCAGCTTCACAGCCTTGGCCGTACCGACGCGGCACGGCGTGCACTGCCCGCAACTCTCGTGCTCAAAAAAGCGCAAGGTGTTGAGCGCCGCATCGCGCACGCGGTCCTGATGGCCAAGCACGACCACAGCAGCCGAGCCGATGAAACAACCGTGCGGCTGCAAGGTGTCGAAATCCAGCGGGATGTCGGCCATGCTCGCAGGCAGAATGCCGCCGCTCGCGCCACCGGGCAGGTAGGCGTACAGCTCATGTTCCTCGGCCATGCCGCCGCAATGCTCGGCGATCAGCTCACGCAGCGTGATGCCCGCGGGCGCCAGCTTGAC
>JBIIQD010000478.1:0-3055 GCA_044342265.1 Hydrogenophaga sp.
GGTTGGGCAGGCCGGCTGTTCGTACTCGACGTCGATGAGGGTTTGATCGGTCATGTCGGCTCTCAAAGGGCTTCAAAACGCATGGAAAAATCGGTGGCCTTGACGTCCTTGGTCAGGGCGCCGATGGAGATGCGGTCCACGCCGGTCTCGGCCAGCGCGCGGACGGTGTCCAGGTTCACGCCGCCGGAAATTTCCAGGATGGCTCGGCCAGCGTTGCGGCGCACCGCCTCCTGCAGCGTCGGAATGTCCATGTTGTCCAGCAACACCATCCTGGCGCCACAGGCCAGCGCCTCGTCCAGCTGCGCCAGGTGCTCGACCTCAATCTCGACAAAACGGGCCTGCGGCGCGGTTTCCTGAACGCGCCTCAGCACCGCCGCCACACCACCAGCGGCCGCGATGTGGTTTTCCTTGATCAGCACCGCGTCGTACAGGCCGATGCGGTGGTTCACGCCACCACCGGTCTTGACCGCGTACTTTTGCGCCAGCCTCAGCCCAGGGAGGGTCTTTCGGGTGTCGACGATGGCGGCCCGCGTGCCTTTCACGGCGTCGACAAAGACTGCTGTCTTGGTGGCCACGGCCGACAGCAGTTGCAGAAAGTTCAGTGCTGTTCTTTCTGCGGTCAGCAGTGGCTGAGCCTTGCCCTCGATGTGCAGCACCACCTGCTCTGCTTCACAGCGTTCGCCCTCCTCCACATGCCAGCTCAGCCGAGCGGTTGGATCACAGGCCAGCACAGCTGCTTCGACCCAGGGACGGCCGCAGATCACGGCAGGCTCGCGCGCCAGGATGCGCGCCCGCGCAAGGCGGGCCCCGTCGACCAGCGCGGCGGTCAGGTCGCCCGTGCCCACATCTTCGCCCAGGGCACGGGCGACATCGCCGCGCGCCAGCTCCGACAGATCGGCCGCAGTGAATTCGGAGAGATGTTTCATGGGAAGAAGCATAACGGGAACCCAAAGGCGGGATGGACTATAGTGCGCGCGAATCGCCACGTTCAGCCGAGGGGACATCACCATGAGCCAGACCACCGCAGCCACCACCGGCACGCCCTACGGCACCTTGCCGTCGGCCTCTCCCCTGCCGCAGCGTAAACCCGTGAGTTTGCCCCGTCTGCAGGAAATGCGCGACCGCGGCGAAAAGATCACCATGCTCACGGCCTACGACGCTACGTTTGCCGCCGTCGCCGACGCAGCTGGCGTGGAGTGCATCCTGGTCGGCGACTCGCTGGGCATGGTCTGCCAGGGACTGTCCAGCACCGTTGGCGTGACGCTGGAGACCATGCGCTACCACACCGAGAGCGTGGTGCGCGGTTTGCTGCGCGTGCAGGCCACCGCCTGGGTGATCGGTGACCTACCCTTTGGCAGCTACCACGAGAGCCGGGAGCAGGCACTTCGAAGCGCGTCGGTGTTGATGCAGGCAGGCGCCCACATGGTCAAGCTCGAGGGTGGTGGCTGGACTGCCGAGACCGTGCGTTTTCTGGTTGAACGCGGCATTCCGGTCTGTGCCCACCTGGGTCTGACGCCGCAGACCGTGCACGCGCTGGGCGGCTACCGGGTGCAAGGCCGAGGTGATGCTGCGGCACTTCAGTTGCACCGCCAGGCAGTCGAGTTGCAGGATGCGGGCGCTGCCATGATGGTGCTCGAAATGGTGCCAGCCGCGCTCTCAGCGGACATCACCGATGAACTCAAGACCTGCCACACCATCGGCATCGGCGCTGGCAACGGCACCGCTGGTCAGGTGCTGGTGATGCACGACATGCTGGGCATCAACCTGGGCAAGAATCCGAAGTTCGTGCGCAATTTCATGGACGGCGCACACAGCGTGCGCGAAGCGATGGCCGCCTATGTCGCCGCTGTGAAGAACGGCAGTTTCCCGGACAACATCGTTCACGCTTGGTAGCACTGGACCAGCTCGCAGTACCTGCGGCTCACTCTGACAAGACATTGCCAATCTCATGCAACTCGTCCACACGATCGAAGAGCTTCGCACCGCATTACGGCCGTTCAACGCCCCGGTCTTTGTGCCCACAATGGGCAACCTGCACGAGGGGCATCTGGCATTGGTGCGCACCGGAAAACCTTTGGGCGACGTAACCGTATCCAGTATCTTCGTGAACCGCTTGCAGTTCGCACCCAACGAAGACTTCGACACCTACCCCCGCACCTTGCAGGCCGACTGCGCGCGGCTGGAGGAGGCCGGCTGCGACATCGTGTTTGCGCCGCCTGAAAAGGAGCTGTATCCCGAGCCCCAGGTCTACAAGGTGCAGCCTCCGTCGGATCTGTCCGACATTCTGGAAGGTCACTTCAGGCCGGGCTTTTTCATTGGCGTCTGCACTGTGGTGATGAAACTGTTCCAGTGCGTTTTCTCAGAGGCCAAGGGCCAGCGCTACGCCCTGTTCGGCAAGAAGGACTACCAGCAGCAGATGGTAATCCGCCGCATGGTGCAGCAGTACGCCATGCCGATCCACATCATTGCTGGCGAGACCCAGCGCGCCGCCGACGGATTGGCGTTGAGCTCTCGCAATGCATATCTGAGCGAGACCGAACGGGCCGAGGCGGTACAACTTTCACTGGCGCTGCGAGCACTGGCGCGCGACGCGCTGGCCGCCACAGGCTCCATGCCCGACAAGCGTGAAGCCTTGGAAGCCCAGGCCCTTCGCACCCTGGCGCTGCGCGGCTGGAAACCCGACTACCTGACCGTGCGACGACGCTCAGATTTGCAGCCGCCCAACGCACAAGACGCGGTGGTGCCGCAATCGCTGGTGGTGCTGGGTGCGGCCCGGCTGGGCAACACAAGGCTGATCGACAACCTGGAAGTTTGAACTCCCTGCTCCCGACTACGACATGTCTTCTTTCTGGCAGTGGAGTTTTCAATATCCCATCCTCGGCAGTAGCCTGGGAACCAGGGCGCCATCGATGTCAAGCGCTGGTTGAAGGCACTGCACGCTTGCCCCATTCGATGCACGGCGCTTCAACACAGCGGTACAGACAAGCGCTGACCGCCAGCACCGCCAGCCCTACCACTCCCATCAGCAGCCAATAGAAGGGTGCCCCAGCAATTC
>JBIIQD010000479.1:0-3054 GCA_044342265.1 Hydrogenophaga sp.
CGAAAGGGCGCACCCGGTGGTGCCAGCGGGTGCTGTCGCCAACCTCCTCGGTGTCGTTGCGACCCTGCCAGACGAAGGGAGTGGTCAAGGAGTTGTTCATGTTCGCTCGTGCCCCGCTGCGATCACGTGGCGGCAGGGGTGGTGGCCGAACCAGTAGGCCAGTTCGTTGGGGTGGTCGAGATCCCAGGCGACAAAGTCGGCGCGTTGTCCGGCGGCGAGTTGTCCGCGGTCGTGCAGGCCCAGCGCGCGGGCGGCATGCACGGTGATGCCGCTCACCGCTTCGAGCGGCGTGAGCCGGAAGAAGGTGCAGGCCATGTGGGCCGCCAGCAGCAGCGACAGGCCGGGCGAGGTGCCGGGGTTGTGGTCGGTCGAGACCGCCATCGGCACACCAGCCTCGCGCAGCGCCGCGATGGGCGGTAGCTTCGTTTCCCGCAGCATGTAGAAGGCGCCGGGCAGCAGCACGGCCACGGTGCCGGCCGCTTTCATCGCTGCGATGCCGTCGGCGCTCAGGTGTTCCAGGTGGTCGCAGGAGAGGGCGCCGAACGAGGCCGCCAGCGTGGCGCCGCCCTGGTCCGAGAGCTGTTCGGCGTGCAGCTTGACCGGCAAGCCCAGCGCGCGGGCGGCCTCGAACACGCGGCGCGTCTGCGCGGGCGTGAAGCCGATGGTCTCGCAGAAGGCGTCGACCGCATCGACCAGGCCTTGCGCGTGCAGTTGCGGCAGCCAGTCGCAGACCGCGCCGATGTAGTCGTCGGGCCGGCCTTCGAACTCCGGTGGCAAGGCGTGGGCGCCGAGGAAGGTGGTGCGCACGTCGACCCGGCGATCGCTGCCGATCTGGCGCGCCACGCGCAGGCAACGCGCCTCGGCCTGCAGCGACAGGCCGTAGCCCGACTTGATTTCCAGCGTGGTCACGCCCTCGTCCATGAGCGCCTGTGCGCGCCGGGCCGCCTGTGTGAACAGCTCGCCCTCGCTGGCCGCGCGCGTGGCCGCGACGGTGGATCGGATGCCGCCGCCCGCACGTGCGATCGCCTCGTAGCTGGCGCCGTTCAGCCGCATCTCGGCCTCGGCGGCGCGGTGCCCGCCGTAGACGAGGTGCGTATGGCAGTCGATCAGGCCGGGCGTGACCAGCAGGCCGCCGAGGTCGACTTCGTGCGCACCTTGCGCCGTTGCGGGCCGCCCGGCGAGCGGGCCGGCCCAGAGGAGGGTGTCGCCCTCGGTCAGCAGCGCGCCATCGTCGACCAGACCCCAGCCGTCGGCCGCGCCATCGGCCAGCGTCGCCAGCCGTGCGTGGTGCCAGAGGGTGCGCGTGGCCATCGCGAACTCAGGCCCAGAGCGCGGCGAGCAGGTCCTGCTGACCGGCACCCGCCGTGCCGTCCAGAATCAGCTGGCGCGCGGCCTCGATGTCGGGCGCGAACAGCCGGTCTTCGGCGTAGAACGCCACCTGCGCCCGCAGCGCCGCGTGGGCGCCCTGCAGGCGCGGCGAGGTCGTCAGCGGGCGATGGAAATCCACGCCCTGCGCGGCGGCCAGCCACTCGATGCCCAGGATGGTCGCGGTGTTGTCGGCCATCTCGGCCAGGCGCCGCCCGGCGAAGGTCGCCATGCTCACGTGGTCTTCCTGGTTGGCGCTGGTGGGCAGGCTGTCGACGCTGGCGGGGTGGGCGTGCGATTTGTTTTCCGAAGCCAGCGCGGCAGCGGTGACGTGGGCGATCATGAAACCGCTGTTGAGGCCCGGGTTGTCGACCAGGAACGGCGGCAGGCCCGAGAGCGTGCTGTCGATCAGCAGCGCGATGCGGCGCTCGGAAATCGCGCCGATCTCGCTGATGGCCAGCGCCAGCGTGTCGGCCGCGAAGGCGACCGGCTCGGCGTGGAAGTTGCCGCCCGAGAGCACTTCGTTGGTGTCGGTGAAGACCAGCGGGTTGTCGGTCACGGCGTTGGCTTCAATCAGCAGCGTGCGGGCGGCGTTGGCAATGAGGTCGCGGCAAGCGCCCATGACCTGCGGCTGGCAGCGCAGGCTGTAGGGGTCCTGCACGCGCTCGTCGCCTTCGATGTGCGAGAGGCGGATCTGGCTGCCCGCGAGCAGCGCGCGGGTGACGCCGGCTTGCGCGATCTGACCCGGCTGGCCACGCACGGCGTGGATGCGCGGGTCGAACGGCGCGTCGCTGCCCTTGGCCGCGTCGACGCAGAGCGCGCCGATGACAGTGCCCGCTTCGAGCAGGCGCTCGGCCATGAACAGGCCGTGCAGCGCCAGCGCGGTCGAGACCTGGGTGCCGTTGATCAGCGCCAGGCCTTCCTTGGCGGCCAGGGTGAGCGGCGCGATGCCGGCGGCCTTCAGCGCTTCGGCGGCCGGGCGCATCTGCCCGTTCACGCGCACCGGGCCTTCGCCCATCAGCGCGAGCGTCATGTGCGACAGCGGCGCGAGGTCGCCCGAGGCGCCGACCGAGCCCTTGACCGGGATCACCGGCATCACGCCCGCATTCAGCAGCGCCAACAGCGTGTCGATCACCACTGGGCGCACGCCCGAGTAGCCGCGCGACAGGCTGGCCGCCTTCATCAGCATCACCAGCCGAACGGTCGCGTCGCTCATCGGTTCACCGGTGCCGACCGAGTGCGAGAGGATCAGGTTGCGCTGCAACTGCTCCAGCTGCGCGTCGGGGATGCGGGTCTTGGCCAGCTTGCCGAAACCGGTGTTGATGCCGTAGGCCGCGTCGCCCTTGGCGACGATGGCGTGGATCGCGGCGGCCGAGGCGTCGATGGCGGCGCGGGCCGCGTCGGTCAGCGCGACAGTCACCGGCTGCTTCCAGACGGCGCGCAGGTCGGCCAGGGTCATTTGGCCGGGGTTCAAGGTGAGGGTGTGGGTCATGGTGGGAAGTGTCATCCGATCATGGGCAGTTTGAGCCCTTGTTTTTTGGCGGTTGCAATCGCCAGCTCATAGCCCGCATCCGCATGACGCATCACGCCGCTGCCGCAGTCGTTCACCAGCACGCGCGCCAGCCGCTCGGCCGCGGCGTCGGTGCCGTCGGCCACGATCACCATGCCCGAGTGCTGCGAGTAGCCCAT
>JBIIQD010000028.1:0-11738 GCA_044342265.1 Hydrogenophaga sp.
GCCATTGGTGCGGGCAAGGGCATGAAGGAAGCCAAGAAGACGGGAGTGGTCATCATCGGATTCGATTCCGGCAAGGCCCAGAAAGACATGATCAACGACGGCACCATTGCAGGCGCGATCACGCAAAACCCTGTGGGCATTGGCTACAAGACGGTCGAAGCAGCGGTGAAGGCCATGAAGGGTGAGAAGTTGCCCAAGATCATCGACACAGGCTTCTACTACTACGACAAGTCGAACATGAAAGACGCCAAGATCGCGGCGGTTCTTTACGATTGATGCTCCCCTGGGCGAGGCGCAGCGGCCGTGCTGGCGCAGCGCCTTGCCCTTCTTTCTTGTGAGGACGAGGCTGTGAAACTAGTACGCTACGGATTGCCAGGCAAAGAAAAGCCTGGTGTGTTGGATGCCCAAGGCCGCGTGCGCGACCTATCGGGACAGATCGCTGATGTGGCTGGTGCCGCGCTGCTGCCCGAGAGCCTGGCGCGTTTGCGTGGTGTGCATATCGAAAGCCTGCCCTTGGTGGCAGGCGTTCCGCAACAAGACTTGCGCTTGGGGGCCTGCGTGGGCCAGGTGGGCAAGTTCATCTGCATCGGATTGAACTACTCCGACCATGCGGCCGAGAGCGGCATGCCTGTGCCGCCCGAGCCGGTGGTCTTCAACAAATGGACCAGCGCCATCGTCGGACCCGATGACCCGGTGGAGATACCCCGCGGCTCGGCGAAGACCGACTGGGAGGTGGAGCTGGGCGTGGTGATCGGCAAGGGGGGGCGCTACATTGAAGAGGCCGATGCAATGTCCCATGTGGCCGGCTACTGCGTGGTGAACGACGTGTCTGAGCGCGAGTACCAGTTGGAACGCAGCGGCACCTGGGACAAAGGCAAGGGTTGCGACACCTTTGGCCCTACCGGCCCTTGGCTGGTCACGGCTGACGAAGTGCCCGACCCACAGGCGCTGACGATGTGGCTGGACGTGGATGGCAAGCGTTTCCAGAACGGCAGCACCGCCACCATGGTGTACGGCGTGAAGTTCCTCATTGCCTATTTAAGCCGCTTCATGAGTCTGCAGCCTGGCGACGTGATTTCCACTGGCACGCCGCCCGGGGTTGGCCTGGGGCAGAAGCCACCGATCTATCTGCGTGCCGGGCAGACCATGCGCCTGGGCATTGAAGGTCTGGGCACCCAAACCCAGACAACCGTGCAGGCCTGATATGACCACAGTGACCAGCATGCGCGTCGTGGACGTGCGCTTTCCTACGTCCCAGCATCTGGATGGCTCGGACGCCATGAACCCGGATCCGGACTACTCCGCTGCCTATGTGATTCTGGAGACGGACCAGCCTGGGCTCGAAGGCCACGGCCTGACCTTCACCATCGGCCGCGGCAATGAGATTTGTTGCGCCGCCATCGAAGCCATGCGCCACCTGGTGGTGGGTTTGGACATGGACTGGGTGGCCGAAGACATGGGTCGCTTCTGGCGTTACATCACATCCGACAGCCAGCTGCGATGGATCGGACCGGACAAGGGAGCCATTCATCTGGCCACGGGCGCCGTGGTCAACGCCGTGTGGGACCTCTGGGCCAAGCAGCAGGGCGTGCCCGTGTGGGCGCTGGTGGCACGCATGAGCCCCGAGGACATCGTCAGGCTGATCGACTTTCGCTACATCACTGACTGCATCACGCCCGAAGAGGCGCTGGCTCTGCTCAAGGAGCGCGCCGTGGGCAAGGACGAGCGCTGGGCCACGTTGCAGCGTGAGGGCTACCCCTGCTACACCACCTCGGCGGGCTGGCTGGGCTACGACGACGACAAGCTGCGCCGCTTGTGCCAGGAGGCCATTGATGCCGGCTTCAACCACATCAAGCTCAAGGTGGGCCGCGACAAGGTCGACGACATTCGCCGCCTGCGCATCGCGCGCGAGGTGCTGGGGCCAGATCGTCAGCTGATGATCGACGCCAATCAGGTGTGGGAGGTCAACCAGGCCGTGGAGTGGGTGCGCGAGCTCGCTTTCGCCAAGCCTTGGTTCATTGAGGAGCCCACCAGCCCAGACGATATCGAAGGCCATCGCGTGATCCGAGAGGGCGTGGCACCGGTCAAGGTGGCCACGGGTGAGATGTGCCAGAACCGCATCGTCTTCAAGCAACTCATCATGCGCGGCGCAATCGACGTGGTGCAAATCGATTCCTGCCGTCTGGGCGGCGTGAACGAGATCCTGGCGGTGATGCTGATGGCGGCCAAATACAACTTGCCGGTGTGCCCGCACGCCGGGGGCGTGGGTCTGTGTGAGTATGTGCAGCACCTGTCGATGATTGACTACCTGTGCATTGCGGGCACCCGCGAGGGCCGCGTGATCGAGTTCGTGGACCACCTGCATGAACACTTCAAGGACCCTTGCGTCATCCGGGACGCGGCCTACATGGCGCCCCAGGTTCCGGGCTTCTCGATCGAGATGAAGCCCGAGTCGCTGCAGCACTACACCTTCCAGTCCAACGCCAGATCGGCATGAAGATCGACACCCACCAGCACTTCTGGCGCTACAGCGCACCGGAGTTTCCCTGGATCAGCGAGGCCATGCCGGTGCTGATGCGCGATTGCCTGCCGCAAGACAATGCGCAGGCCATGCAGGAGGCTGGTGTCGACGCGGTGGTGGCCGTGCAAGCACGCACGCTCGTCGCCGAAACCGATTTCCTGCTGCAACTGGCCGACCAGCATCCCAGGGACATTTTGGGGGTGGTGGGTTGGGCCGATCTTGGCGCCAGCAATCTGGAGCAGCGGTTGGAAACGTGGAATGCGCACCCGGCCTTTCGAGGCCTGCGCCATATCCTGCAGGACGAGGCCGATGCGATGGCGTGGATCGACTCACCGGCCCACCAGCGTGGTCTGCAGTCGCTTCAGCAGCACCAGCGCGTGTATGACGTGCTGGTGTTCGAGCACCAGCTGTCCGCGGCAGTGGCTCTGTGCGCGCGCCACGATGCGCACTGGCTGGTGCTGGACCACGTGGGCAAGCCTGCGTTGCGGCACTGGGGGGGCGGCGCTGCGCCAGCCGCGTCGCACTGGAGCGCTGGCTTGCGTGAACTCGCCGCGATGCCACACGTGATGTGCAAGCTATCGGGCGCAGTGACCGAAACCGACTGGTCGCGGGGCCAGGGCTTGTCGCCAAACGATACCCGCAACATCCTCGTCTGTTTCGACCAGGCCTTGGACGCGTTTGGCCCACAGCGCCTGATGTTCGGCTCTGATTGGCCGGTGTGCCAGTTGTCATCGTCCTATGGCGTGGTGCACGGCCTGGCGCAACAGTGGGCTCTCTCACGATTGAACGCCGCTGAGCAAGAGGCTTTTTGGAGCGGCAATGCCATGCGGTGCTACGACCTGACATTGCAGGAACCTGCTGTTCCGTAGCTCGACCACCCACTGAGAATCGCTCTTATGGACCTGCATCTGAAAGACAAGATCGTCATCGTCACGGGTGGCGCCAGTGGCATTGGTGCCGCCATCTCGATCACCCTGGCACAGGAGGGCGCCGTGCCTGTGATCCTGGGCAAGAGCCCGATGTCAGCGGACTTCACGCAGCAGCTGGAGGCCGCAGGCTCCCCATACCGATTCATACAGCTTGAGCTGGCCGACGAAGCGGCCTGTGCTGCCGCAGTGGTGCAGACAGTGGCGGAGTTCGGACGCATCGACGGCCTGGTAAACAATGCCGGCCTGAACGACAGCGTGGGCCTGGACGCCGGTCGCGACGCTTTCGTGGGTTCCCTGGAGCGCAACCTGATCCACTATTACGTGATGGCTCATCACTGCGTTGCGCACCTGAAGGTCACGCGCGGTGCCATTGTCAACGTATCGTCCAAAACTGCGCTTACCGGACAGGGGAATACCAGTGGCTACACCGCGTCCAAGGGCGCGCAACTGTCACTGACGAGGGAATGGGCCGCGTCGCTGCTCGCCGATGGGGTACGGGTCAATGCAGTGCTGCCCGCCGAGGTGATGACGCCGCTGTATGCGCGCTGGATCAACAGCTTCGACAACCCCGAGGAAAAACTCGCGAACATCACACGCAAAGTCCCGCTGGGCCAACGCATGACCACCTCGGAAGAGATCGCGCGGACCTGCGTTTTTCTGTTGTCGGACGCATCCTCCCACACCACCGGGCAATGGGTTTTTGTCGATGGGGGCTACACCCATCTGGACCGCGCCCTGTCTTGATGACTCTCTCTCGTGGAGGCCGCATGCGCTATGCCCTGGCACTCGATCTGGTGGACGATGAGCTGCGCATCGCTGAATACGAAACAGCCCATCGATCCATCTGGCCCGAGGTGCGCGACCACCTGCGCTCGCAGGGCGTGCTGGGCATGGAGATCTACCGCCTGGGCACGCGACTGTTCATGGTGATGGAGGTGGATCCGGCGGTGTACAGCGCGCAGGCGATGGAAGCGGCCTCGCTGGCCAGCCCGGTGATCCAGCGCTGGGAGAAGCTGATGTGGACCTACCAGGCGCCTACCCCCTGGACGCCGCCCGGGAGCAAATGGGTGTTCATGGATCGCATCTTCGACCTTGGCAGCCAGTAGCCTGAAAGCGATCTGTGGCGCGGGTGCCGTGCCTCGGCTCGATGCCGTCAGCGCCGGATGCGATACCCGGTCTTGAACACCCACCAGACCACGCCCAGGCAGGCGAACATCACAGCCAGTGTCATGCCCGTGCTGATGCCGATGTGCACGTCAGCCGACCCATAGAACGCCCAGCGCAGACCGCTGATGAGGTACACCACCGGGTTGAACAGCGAGACGGTCTGCCATGGCTCCGGCAGCATGTTGATGCTGTAAAACGCGCCGCCCAGGAAGGTCAAGGGTGTGATCACCAGCAGCGGCACCACCTGCAGCTTCTGAAAGCTGTCGGCCCACAGGCCGATGATGAAACCGAACAGGCAGAAGGTGACGGCGGTGAGCACCAGGAAACCGAACATCCACACGGGGTGCTGAATCTGGTAGGGCACAAAGGCGCGTGCGGTCAGCAGGATCAGCAGACCCAGCAACAAACTTTTGCTCGCGGCCGCGCCGACATAGCCCAGCAACACCTCGACCCAGTTCACCGGCGCGCTCAACAGCTCATAGATCGTGCCGGACCACTTCGGCATGTAAATGCCAAAGGCTGCATTGGAAATGCTCTCGCCCAGCAGCGACAGCATGAGGAGCCCGGGGATGATGTAGGCGCCGTAGCTGACACCGCCGATATCACCCATGCGCGAGCCTATGGCGGTGCCGAAAACAATGAAGTACAACGAGGTGGTGAGCACCGGGGCAATGATGCTTTGTGCCCAAGTCCGAAAGGCGCGGTTCATCTCGAAAATGTAGATGGCGCGCACAGCGTGCAGGTTCAATCCCAACATGTTCATGCCTGCACTTTCTGCTCGTGGACAAGGCTGACAAAAATGTCTTCCAGCGAGCTTTCGCTGGTGCGCAGGTCTTTGTAGGCGATGCCCTGCGCACCCATTGCGGCAAGCAGCTCGGCGATGCCCGTGCCGTCTTTTTGCGCATCGAAGCTGTAAGTCAAGGTCAAGCCATCGCTGGACAGTGCCAGTGGCCAGTGCGCCAGTGCTTCGGGTACCGCCGCCAGCGGCTGGGGCAGGCTTAGCGCCAGTTCCTTGCGGCCCAGCTGTCGCATCAGCACCGCTTTGTCTTCGACCACGATCAATTCACCCTTGCGGATCACGCCGATCCGGTCGGCCATGTCTTCGGCCTCTTCAATATAGTGTGTGGTCAGGATGATGGTGGTGCCCGCGTCGCGCAGTTCGCGCACCAGCCGCCACATGTCGTGCCGCAGCTCCACGTCCACGCCAGCGCTGGGTTCGTCCAGAAACAGGATTTTCGGCGCGTGCGACAGCGCCTTGGCAATCAACACCCGGCGCTTCATGCCGCCCGAGAGCGTCATGATCTTGTTGTCTTTCTTGTCCCACAAAGAAAGATCCTTGAGAATCTTCTCGATGTAAACCGGATCGGGAGACTTGCCAAACAGGCCACGGCTGAAGTTGACCGTGGCCCACACGGTTTCGAACGCGTCGGTGTGCAGCTCCTGCGGCACCAGGCCGATGCTGGCGCGGGCGCGCCGGTAGTCGCGCACGGTGTCAAAGCCGTCGGCGGTGACGCAGCCTTCGGTGGGTGTTGCCATGCCGCAGATCACGCTGATCAACGTCGTCTTGCCCGCGCCGTTGGGGCCAAGCAAGGCAAAGATCTCGCCGCGGCGAATGTCCAGATGGATGTTCTTGAGGGCCTGAAAACCGCCGGCGTAGGTCTTGGAGAGGTTGCGGACGCTGACAATGGCGTCTCGGGAAGGCATGGGTGGGTTCAAACTCATGCCCTATTGTCGGTGGTTCGCTGTGCGTGCGTTTCCCGGGGTGAATCAGCCTCGACGGGCGAGCCATCGGCCTAACCTTGCACGGGTCAGTACCACCGCGTCAGCACGTCGGGTTGGTGAGCCACTTTGAAGAACCAGCGTCGCGCGCCTTGAACGTCAAAGCGCTTCCAGTGCGCCGGGTCCTGGTGCAACCGGTCTGCGATGGCGTACATGGCCATCGGGTTCATGCCCATGCCGATGTGGCTTGCATGCACTTCGATGTTTTCGGTGTGGGCGTGCCGGGCCGGATTGATGCTGCACTGCCAGGCGACCACGCCGTCGGTCTTGCTGTAGATCGAGGTGGTCGGGACCGCAGGCGGCTTGCGCACCTCGGCCAGCAATTTTTCGTCGTGGGCTTGCTGGCCGCTGACGAAGTTGTACAGGCGCCAGGCGTTGGTCGCCGTCGGGTGGCCGGTGAATGGTGTGCCCAGCGTGATCACGCAGCGCACCAGGTCCGGCAGTTCCTTGGCCATCTCTCGCGCGTAAATGCCGCCCAGGCTCCAACCAATCAGGCTGACCTTTCCCTGGTGCTGTTTGTGGAGTTCTGTGATGCGGTCGCGGCAAGCCGCCAGGACTCCTTCACGCGGACCCAGGTTGAAACCCTGTTCCCAGCCGTAGGCCTGGTAGCTGTGCTGCTTGAGAAAACGGCGCAGTGCCAGGGTGCTCATGTCGTTGGCGCCCAGCCCCGGAAACACCAGTACCGCGTGGCCGTCGCCCGAAGGCATTTTGGACAACCACGGCGAAACCGCCGCCAGCGCCATGGCTTCCCAGGGCGCACGCGCTTCCAGCATGATGAGCCAGAGGCCGGGCGGCGCCATGGGCAGCGGGGTGTCGGCTTCGGTGCCGTGAACGGACTTGACGGTGGAAGTGCGGCGAGGGCGGGGACTCATGCGGGCGCGAAAGCGAGAGAGCAGCGGAGGATGGTAACCAGAGCGCGTCGCTTTCTTTGGTGCATGGGCTCTAGAGAACAGATGTTTGCGCAATGACCCTGATTGAGCACAGAACCGTGGCGGCGTGCATTCACCATGTTCCACAGTCCCACCGACTCGGCGTAGACACCGCGATCAACTTGACGGGTCCAGCAGCGCCAGCACATCCACGCGCCAATGGTGCAGCGCCTGGTAGAACCCTTCCCACACGCAACCATTGCAGCCCCGCCCGCAGCAGGTGGTGGGTTCGGGAGGTGGTGGGCGCATGACCTTGTCAAGCGGCTCGCCACGTTGGCGTTGTGCGCGGCCACGCAAATGCGCCACCAGAGCGTGTGCCGTGGGCAAGTCGCCCAAGGGGATAACCGCCGGGTCGTGCGAGACGAAGCGCGGCTGCTCCTGGCCCTCGAAAACGCCACGCTCGTTGAACATCCTCGCCGGCCTGACCCACAGGCCAAAGCCACCGTAGAGTGCGCGGTACAGCGTCATGCCCTGGAGCGTTTCGCTGCACCGGACCGAGTCGATCACCTCATACCAGCCGCCTTTGTAGTGGCGGTACAGACCGGGCGGTGTGGCGTCCAGCGGGGGGAGGTCGTGGTCGGTGGGGGTGGTCATGTTGCGGGTGATGGTTCTGCACCAATCAGTGGACCGCTCTTTTCCATCAGCTTGACCGCCGTCCAGAGAACTCGGTTCGCCGGCGTGGGCACACCCAGGGCATCGCCGCGGCGCACCACATAGCCGTTGAGGAAGTCGATCTCGCTGGGCTTGCCGCGCATCAGGTCTTGCGCGGTCGAGGAGTACTGCGCCGGCATGGTTTCGGCAATGCGACGCACTGCCAGTTCCACGTCCCCGGGGATGGTCACGCCGTCGGCGGCAGCGACCGCACGGCACTCGGCGATGACGTCTCGCATGATCTCAGTCACGCCCGGACGCTGCACCAGCTCGCTGTAGACGATACGACCTACGGCGGACAACGCGTTGTAGGCGCAGTTGAGGATCAGCTTGGCCCACAGGGCGCCGCGCACGTTGTCGCTGATCTCGGTGGGCACACCGGCGGCGACCAGGGCCTGCGCCACTTCCGCGCTCCGCATCGAGGGCTCGATCACCAGCTCGCCTCGCCCGTGGTGCCGCAGGTGCCCGGGGCTGGCCATCTCGGTGGCGACATAAACCACGGCCGCAGCAACTTGAACATCGGGCAGGACGGCGCGCAAACGCTCAGCGTTGTCCACGCCGTTTTGCAGACAGAGCACCATCGCTCCAGGCTTGAGGTTGGCCCGTATCTGCTCGCCCGCGCTTTCGGTGCCGGACGACTTGACCGACAACAGCACCAGCTCGGCGTCCGTCACGGCGGCTGGGTCGGTTCGGGCGAACAAAGAAACCTGTTCGTCAAAGGTCAGGGTCTGCATGCGCAGCCCATGGGCCTCAACGGCTGTCATGTGTTGTGACCGGCCAATGAGTGTGACCCGGTGACCTGCGCGGGCCAGCATGCCGCCGTAGTAGCAGCCGACGGCACCCGCGCCCATGACGGCGACCGTAAGCACCGGATCGGCAGTGGGTGGCATCAGATCGGGTCGCCCAGCAGCTTGCAGATGGCAGCGATGTTCGCGGCCGACGGCTTCTCGGGCGGCATCTCGTCTTCGGCCGCGCTGGCGTCTTCGTGCGCTTGAACCGCCGCGACCAGCGCGTACTGGTTCTCCCACGACAGCGTTTTGCCCTCGTGGCACATGTCGCGCAGGGTGCCAAACCAGTAGTAGCCGTCTTTGCCACCAAACAGGGTGTCGATGCCGCCGGCGTCGCCGGTTTTGAGACCGGCGCCGGTCAGGATGAGCTTGAGTTTGTGGTGCGAGAGGGAGTAGTGCATGGGCTGGACAACGGTGCAAAGTGACCGGGCAACATTGTACGGACACCCCTTTGGCTTCACGGCTGGCATTGCACTTGCTATAACCAAGCCTGTTACAAGCCTACTGATCGCCGTGGTGCCGCAAGACAACTGCGGTGTTCTCCATTCTCAGACCCTGTCCAGGTGCATGCCCATGTCCACAGACGCGACCTCTTCGGCCAGTGACCTGCCTGGTCCGGCGCAGGCGCATACCCCGCGCCACATCCGCCTGACCTCGCATTCGGGTGGGTTCGGGGCGCTGCCCATCGTCTGGGGAGCGGCCAATGCGCTGGAGCGCGGACCGGTGGTGGGCACCACGCTCAACGTGTCCAACCGCAATGTGATCGGCACGCACAGTGGCAGCTACAGCGTGTACCGGGCGCTGGCCGTCGCTGCGGGCGCGCTCAAGCGCGAGCACCGCGCCGATCTCACCAACACCGCGCCCACCGATGTGATCGGCCCCTACCCGCAGTGGTCCGACCCGGGCAAGATCGTCAGCATGGACCCCTGGGGCGCCGTGATCGCCGATGCGTATTCGAACGAGCTGGAAGCGGGCTACGACATCCGCCCGACCATCGCCGTGACCAAAGCCCATGTGATTCTTCCCGAGGTGATCGACGCGCTGCAAAAGGGTCGCCTCCGACCCGACGGTCAGTTCCTCACCGCGGGCGGCGCGGCCATGGTGACCAAGGTGGCGGTGGAACCGGTGTGGTACCTGCCTGGCGTGGCCCAACGCTTTGGCTGCACCGAAGCGGTGTTGCGCCGCGTGCTGTTTGAAGAGACCGGCGGCATGTACCCCGAGCTGGTCACTCGCTCCGATCTGGAGGTGTTTCTGCCCCCCATCGGCGGGCAGACGGTCTACATCTTCGGCAACCCGCGCGACCTCGCCAACCCCGCCGTGACGCTGACCGCCCGCGTGCACGATGAGTGCAATGGCTCCGACGTGTTCGGCTCCGACATCTGCACCTGCCGACCCTATCTCACGCACGCCATCGAGGAGTGCATTCAGGGCGCGCAGCGCGGTGGCGTGGGCCTGGTGGCGTATTCGCGCAAAGAGGGCCGCGCGCTCGGAGAGGTCACCAAGTTCCTGGTTTACAACGCGCGCAAGCGCCAGGTGGGCGGCGACACGGCCGACCAGTACTTCGCCCGCACCGAATGCGTGGCCGGTGTGCAGGACATGCGCTTTCAGGAACTGATGCCCGACGTGCTGCACTGGCTGGGCATCACCAAGATCCACCGGCTGGTCTCCATGAGCAACTTGAAGTACGACGCCATCACTGGCTCAGGCATCGAGGTGGGCGAGCGCGTCAACATCCCGGACGAGCTGATTCCGGCCGACGCCCGGGTGGAGATGGACGCGAAGATGGCCGCGGGCTATTTCACGCCCGGCGCGGTGCCCGACGCCGACGAATTGAAGATCGCCAAGGGGCGGGGGCTTTCGTGAGCGCTGCCCGCGCACTGCGCTCCACCAAGGCTGTGCGCGAGCGCGCAGGCCAGCTGCTGGTTCGCGCCCGTGTGGGAGGGTCCGATTGTTTTGCGGTCAATGACGGCGCGCTGGCGCTGGCCGCCAGCACCGTGGCCGGGCTGACCCATGCGCGCTTTCCCGACGGACGCATCCCGTACCACAGCCGCTGGCGGCATTTCGAGACCGGCGGAGTGGACCGTGCAGGCCAGCTGGACGCGCTGCTGGGCCCGGTGGACGCCGCAGCCCGCGCGCGCGCGCAGATTGATATGGCGCTGGTGAGCGTGTTGCTTGACGCCGGCGCTGGCCCGCAATGGCGCTACCAGGAGACCAGCAGCGGCCAGAGCTTTTCCCGCTCCGAGGGGCTGGGTGTGGCGAGCTTTCATGCGTTCACCTCCGGGCTGTTTTCCAGCGATCCGTTGCAGCCGCTGCGGGTGGACGCCGCCGGCCTGGCCGCGCTCACCGCCACCCAGCTGGGGTCGGCGTTTCAAGTGAGCGGTGACAACCCGCTCGTGGGGCTGGAGGGGCGGGCCGCGCTGCTGCGCCGCCTGGGTGAAGCGCTGGCGACGCAGCCCGAGGTATATGGCCTAGTCGGGCGACCTGGCGGTCTGTTTGACGCGCTCCTTGAGAAAGGGACAGGCGCCGTCGCCGCGCACGACATCCTGGTGCTGCTGCTGGATACCCTTTCTGGCATCTGGCCCGCGCAAAACGCCATGGGCGGCGAGCCGCTGGGCGACTGCTGGCGGCATCCGGCGGTGGCGGGCGATGGCCTCACCGCAGGCTGGATGCCGTTCCACAAGCTCACGCAGTGGCTCACCTATTCGCTGCTGGAACCCTTTGAGTGGGCGGGCGTTCGCGTGACCGGGCTGGGGGCGCTGACCGGCCTGCCCGAGTACCGCAACGGCGGATTGCTGATCGATGCTGGCGTGCTGCGCCCGCTGCCCACCGACTGGGCCACCCGGCCCTGGCAGGCGGGCGACGAATTCATCGTCGAATGGCGTGCGCTCACTGTGGCCTTGCTCGACGAAATGGCGCCTTTGGTGCGCGCCGAGCTGAACCTCAGCGAAGCGCAGATGCCGCTGGCCTGCGTGCT
>JBIIQD010000480.1:0-3047 GCA_044342265.1 Hydrogenophaga sp.
GTCGGCCGTTGGGTCAGGGGCATCACTTCAGGTTGTAAAACGCCGCCCGCCCGGGGTACACCGCCACATCGCCCAGGTCTTCCTCGATGCGCAGCAGCTGGTTGTACTTGGCCATGCGGTCCGAGCGGGAGAGTGAGCCGGTCTTGATCTGGCCGGCATTGGTGCCCACGGCGATGTCGGAGATGGTGCTGTCTTCGGTCTCGCCCGAGCGGTGCGAGATCACAGCGGTGTAGCCCGCGCGCTTGGCCATCTCGATGGCGGCGAAGGTTTCGGTCAGCGTGCCGATCTGGTTGATCTTGATCAGGATCGAGTTCGCGATGTCCTTGTCGATGCCTTCCTTGAGAATCTTCGTGTTGGTCACGAACAGGTCATCACCCACCAGTTGCACTTTCTTGCCCAGTTGCTCGGTCAGGTGCTTCCAGCCGTCCCAGTCGCCCTCGGCCATGGCGTCTTCGATGCTGATGATCGGGTACTTGTCGACCCAGGTCGCCAGGATATGGGTCCACTCTTGCGCCGACAGCGTCAGGCCCTCGGCTTCGAGGTGGTACTTGCCATCCTTGTAGAACTCGCTGGCCGCGCAGTCCAGGCCCAGGGCGATCTGCTCTCCCGCGGTGTAGCCGGCGTTGCTGATCGCTTCCAGGATCATCTGGATCGCGGCTTCATGGTTGGCCACATTGGGGGCGAAGCCGCCTTCGTCGCCGACGGCGATGCTCATGCCTTTGTCGTGGATGATTTTCTTGAGGGCGTGGAACACCTCGGCACCCCAGCGCAGGGCTTCTCGAAAGCTCGGTGCGCCCACCGGAATGATCATCAGTTCTTGCAGATCGAGGTTGTTGTTGGCGTGCGCGCCACCGTTGACCACGTTCATCATCGGCACCGGCATCTGCACCGCGCTCATGCCACCAAAGTAGCGGTACAGCGGCAGTCCGGCCTCTTCGGCCGCAGCGCGGGCCACGGCCATGGACACCGCCAACATGGCGTTGGCGCCCAGGCGGCCCTTGTTCTCGGTGCCATCCAGATCGATCAGGGTCTTGTCCAGGAAGGCCTGCTCGGAGGCGTCCAGGCCCAGCACGGCCTCGCTGATTTCGGTGTTGATGTTCTCCACCGCCTTGAGCACGCCCTTGCCCAGATAGCGGCTCTTGTCGCCGTCGCGCAGCTCGATGGCTTCGCGGCTGCCAGTGGATGCGCCCGAGGGGACGGCCGCGCGGCCCATCACGCCGCTTTCCAGCAGCACGTCGCACTCGACGGTGGGGTTGCCTCGGCTGTCCAGCACTTCGCGGCCGACGATATCAACGATTGCGCTCATGGTTTCTACCTTTGGAACAAGTCAAAAAGAAAATCGGAACGGGGCGTTCAGACGCCCTCTACGGCAAACATGCGGATCGAGCCCGCGTCCTCGCGCAGGGTTCGCGCGTGGGAATAGGTTTCGGAGTGGTAATAGGCCTGGGCCGTGGCGAGGTCCTTGAACTTCAGCACCACAACCCGTTGAGGTTCCCAGCCGCCTTCGAGCGGCTGTACGCGGCCACCGCGCACCAGCACCTCGGCGCCGAACTCCTGCATGGCGCGGGTGCTCCACTCGCGGTAGAGCTTCATCTGCCCTTCGTTGGTCACCACCACTTCCGCAATGATGTACGCACAAGCTGTTGAGCCTTCGCCCTCGCGGGCTTCGGTGCGAGCTTGCTCGGAGCGGTCCGGCGCTTCACTCATTGGAAATCGTTCTCCAGCAACGGATTTGTTTTGGTGACGGAATCGAGCGCGACGAGGGTTTCGAGCAGCGCCTTCATGCGACCCAGCGGCACGGCGTTGGGTCCGTCGGACCAGGCTTCGGCCGGCTTCGGGTGAGTTTCCATGAACAGGCCAGCCACACCGGCGGCGACGCCGGCGCGCGCCAGCACCGGTACCATCTCGCGCGCGCCACCGCTCGTGGCGCCCAGGCCACCCGGCTTCTGCACCGAGTGCGTCACGTCGAACACCACCGGCGCGCCGGATTTGCGCATCTCGGCCAGGCTCGTCATGTCGGCCACAAGGTTGTTGTAGCCAAAACTCACACCGCGTTCGCAAGCCAGGAAGCGGTCCTCCGACAGACCAACGTCTTTGGCAGCAGCTCGCGCCTTCTCGATCACATTCTTCATGTCCCAGGGCGCAAGGAACTGGCCCTTCTTGATGTTCACCGGCTTGCCCGACTGGGCCACGGCGCGGATGAAGTCGGTCTGGCGGCACAGGAAGGCCGGCGTCTGCAGCACATCCACCACGCTGGCCACCTCGGCCACGTGCGATGCGTCGTGCACGTCGGTGAGCACTGGCAGACCGGTTTGGCGACGTACCTCGTCCAGGATCTTCAATCCAGCGTCGATGCCCACACCGCGCTGGCTGGTGCCCGACGAACGATTGGCCTTGTCGAACGAACCCTTGTAGATCAGCGGGATGCCCAACGCTGTGCAGGCCTCCTTGAGCTGGCCCGCCACATCCAGGGACATCTGCAGCCCTTCGATCGAACAGGTGCCCGCGATCAGGAAGAAGCGTTGGTCAAGGCCAATGTCGAATCCGCAGAGTTTCATGGGCATGCGTTGCTCAGCCATCAGGCGACAGCCTTGAGCTTCTGGCGACCGTGTTGTTCGACCGCTGCCCGGATGAAGGCGTTGAACAGCGGGTGACCCGCCCACGGGGTGGACTTGAACTCCGGGTGAAACTGCACGCCGATGAACCAGGGGTGGGCCGCCTTGGGCAACTCGACGATTTCGGTCAACTGCTCGCGCTGTGTCAGGGCCGAGATCACCAGGCCGGCCTGGCGCAGCCGGTCAAGGTAGTTGACGTTGGCCTCGTACCGGTGGCGGTGGCGTTCGGTCACCACGTCGCCGTAGATGCTGTGGGCCAGCGTGCCGGGAGAAACGTCCGAGCTTTGTGCGCCCAGGCGCATGGTGCCGCCCAGGTCGGAGTTGGCGTTGCGCTTCTGGATGCTGCCGTCGGCGTCTTTCCATTCTTCGATCAGCGCAATCACAGGATGTGGTGTGGCCGGATCGAACTCGGTGCTGTTGGCGTTCTTCAGC
>JBIIQD010000481.1:0-3043 GCA_044342265.1 Hydrogenophaga sp.
AACCGGTTTGAGCCCTCGCGCGGCGGCCCAGGCCCAGGCCCAGGTCAGGGGCGGGGGCAGGGCGGGGGCCAGCGCCAGCCCGAGGCGGCGGGCGCCATGGCCTCGGCCTTTGCCAAGTTGCAGGGCCTGGGCAAGCGTTGACCCCCGGGGTAACCCGCTGCGGCGGGTTTTGGGGGCTCAAGTCGGGGTTCGGGCGGTCGATACAGGGAGACCAAAGCCCTTCATTGACCCTTGGAATGCCGACCATGGAACTCGAAGCCCTGCTCAACTACCCCCGCGCACTGCCGGCCATGCCTCGTGCTGTCACTGACCTGCTGGTCGAGATGAACCGGGAAGACCCGAGCCCCAAACGGGTCAGCGAACTGATCGGTCGCGACCCGGCGCTGACGACCCGCGTGCTGCGTCTGTCGAATTCGGCATTCTTCCGGGTCAGTCGCAAGATTGGCAGCGCCGACGAGGCGGTGGCGCTGCTGGGCATGACCCATGTGCGCTCCCTGGTGATGGCGGCGGCCCTGGGCGCCAGTTTCAAAAACGTGCCCGGGGTGGATCTCAAACAGTTCTGGCGCTACAGCCTGCGTGCCGCCGACATTGCCAAGTCGCTGGCGGGTGTGCTGCAGCAGAGCCAGGGCAACGCCTTCACGGCGGGCCTCATCCACGCCATCGGCGTGCTGGTGATGCACATCGCCATGCCCGATCGCATGGTCCCAGTGAACATCAATACCCCGCCGCTGGACCTCAACCGGGCGGCCGCCGAGCGGGCAGCCTTCGGCTACACCTACGCCGAGGTCGGCGCCGGGATGGTGGAGAAATGGCAGTTCCCCAAGGACATGGTGTCGGCACTGGCCAACCAGCTCTCACCGTTCGAGGGCGAGTCCTACGACCCGCTGGCCGGTGTGTTGCACCTGGCGTCCTGGCGCGCCCGGGCCGAAGAGCTTCAGCTGGACAACAACGGCCTGGCCGCCACCTTTCCCGACATGGTGGGCCTGACCCTGGGGCTGGACCTGGACAGCGTGTTGGGCAAAGACCCTTCCGAGTGGTCGTTCAGCCAGGCGCTGAGCGCTTTCGTGGGCTGAGCGCATCGAAGGCTCAAGTCTGCCCCTGGCCCGACGATGTACCTTTGATCCACCACCCGTTCTTTCACCCACCGGACACCGCCATGCAGCTCGAAAAACTCCTCAAGCAGCCCAACGCATTGCCCTCGGCGCCCAAGGTGGTGCGCAAGCTGATGGACACCTTCGACAAGGAAGAGGTTGATCTGCTGGAAGCCGCCATACTGATCGAGTCTGATCCGGTGCTCACCGCCAAGTTGATCAAGACCGCCAACTCGGCGTTTTTCGGTCTGCAACGGTCGGTCACCAATGCCCGCGAAGCGATGAACATGATGGGGCTGATCAAGGTGCGCGCCCTGGTGATCGCAGCGGCCATGGGCGATGGATTTCACCGCCTCGGCGGTGTCAATCTCGGCCAGTTCTGGCGCTACAGCCTGAACAGCGCCAATCTGTCGCGCTACATCGCGCTGCCGATCCGCATCGACGAAAGCACGGCGTTCACCGCTGGGCTGGTGCATGGCATTGGCGAGCTGGTGATGCACGCTGGCATGCCCGAGGCCATGATCGATCTGGACCGCAGCGTGCCGATGCTCGACCTCAAGCGCGCCCGCGCCGAGCGCGGCCTGTTTGGCTACAGCTACGCCGAGGTCGGCGCTGCCCTGGCCCGCGAGTGGCGCTTTCCGGGAAAGATGATCGACGCGATCCAGCACCAGGCCGCGCCCTTTGACAACGATGTGTACGAGCCCATCGCCGGCGTGATCCACATCGCTTCCTGGCGCGCGCGTGCCGAAGAGCTGTCCATGGGCAGTCAAGGCTTGATCAACACCTACCCCGACCCGGTGGGTCTGGTGCTGGGGATCGATCCCGACACCGTGATCGGCGAAGAAATCCCCTCGTTGACGCGCCAGCGCGAAGAGGCAGCGGCTTCTTCCAGCGTCTGAAACAGGTTCAGCGTCGCTGCGAGACAATCGCAGCCCTATGCATGCCCTTCGCCTCTATGCCGGCCCCTTGGCCAGGAGCCACCTGGAACGCCACGGCGGCCTGCGCCCGCAAGACGTTGGTGCGATTCCCGCCGCCGCCGGTGGTCCCAAGGGGCTGATCCTCGGACCGCTGGACCGTTTCATTTTTGGCGACTGGCTGCCGCGCAGCGAGCAGCCGGTGGACCTGATCGGCGCGTCCATCGGTGCCTGGCGCATGGCAACCGCCTGTCTTGGCAGTCCGGCCGATTCGCTGTTGGCGTTGCAACGCGCTTACATCGCACAGAACTTCGCGCTGCCACCGGGGCAGAAGCGCGCCACAGCGACCCAGATCAGCGAACAGTTCGCCGACAACCTGCGCCGCTTTTACGGCGGCCGTGTTGACGAGGTGCTCAAGCATTCCCGCTACCGGCTGCACATCGTCACTTCGCGCGGGCGGCACCTGCTGGCGCGCGATGGCGCCTGGCGCATGCCGTTGGGATACCTCGGCGCCTATCTGAGCAACGCGATAGGGCGCAAAACACTGGGCGCGTGGCTGGAGCGGGTGGTGTTCTCCACCCAGCAGACCAGTGACCTGGCGCCGCTGCCGTTCGCGACCCAGGACTTTCGCACCCGGCAGATCGCTCTCAGTGCCGAGAACTTCATGCCCGCGCTGCAGGCGAGCTGTTCGATTCCCTTTGTGCTCAAGCCGGTGCAGCACATCCCCGGCGCGCCGTCCGGCGCCTATTGGGACGGCGGCATCACCGACTACCACTTGCACCTTCAGTACCGAACGCTTGCCGCTTCCCCGATCGTGCTTTACCCCCATTTCCAGCGCTCGGTGGTGCCTGGCTGGCTGGACAAAGCGTGGAAACGCCGCCACGCCGCCACGTCGGCGCTGGACCACATGCTGGTGCTCGCGCCCGACCCCGACTGGGTGCGCAGACTTCCAGAGGGCAAGCTGCCTGACCGCAGCGACTTCACGCGATTCGGCCAGGACCTGGTGGGGCGCATGAAGGTCTGGAACGGCGCGACCGA
>JBIIQD010000482.1:0-3039 GCA_044342265.1 Hydrogenophaga sp.
AACAGTTCAACCGCCTTGTCGAAGTTGCCCGCGTCACGTTCATCGCGCGCTTCGCTCTGAATTTTGTTGGGGCTCCAGTCCTTGGTCGGATCTGCTGGCGCGCTGCTGCAAGCGGTCACAACCAGCGCCGCGAGGAGCGACCAAGGCGACACGACCGATAATCTCGAACGTAGATTCACACGCTCACCTTCACATCAGGAACACCGGATTGGCTGAGGAAATTATATCGACGGGGGTACCTGGCGAAATGGGGGAGCACAGCGATGCCGATCTCGTTGAAGGCATGGCGGCACTGGAGGTTCGTGAATTCGTGGTTCCCGCCACCCGACATGGCTGGCGCATCGACAAAACACTGGCTGATCTGGTTCCCGAGTTCTCACGCTCCTACCTTCAACAGCTGATGACCGACGGTGCGGTGTGCCTGCTTGGGGTGCAGGCCCGCAAGCCCGCTGCACGGGTGAGCGCTGGGGACACGCTGAAGGTGGAGTTGCGTCCAACCCAACAAGCCCAGGCGTTTGTGGCCCAGGCCATGTCGCTGGACATCGCGTATGAGGATGACGACCTGCTGGTGATTCGCAAGCCAGTGGGGCTGGTGGTGCATCCTGCGGCAGGTCATTGGAGCGGCACATTGCTCAATGGCTTGCTGGCCCACCATGCGATGGCAGCGTCGTTGCCCCGGGCGGGTATCGTGCACCGACTGGACAAGGACACATCTGGCCTCATGCTGGTCGGCAAGAGTCGGCGCGCAGTGGAGTCTCTGGTGCGGGGCATTGCAGCACGGGACGTTCACCGGGAGTATCTGGCGCTCGGCCACAAACGCTGGGCCGGAGCGCCAGTATGTGAGGTGGAGCAAGCGGTGGGGCGCGATCCTGTGCAGCGGCTGCGGATGGCCGTTTTGCGCGATGACCATGCGGGGGCCAAAAGCGCGCGCACCACCGTGCGATTGCTGGACAGCAACGATCTGGCCTGCCTGGTGTCGTGCAAGTTGCACACGGGGCGCACCCACCAGATTCGGGTCCACATGGCCTGGCTGGGGCATCCGCTGATCGGCGACACTCTGTACGGTGGCCGCGCACTGTGGGGGATGAACCGGCAGGCTTTGCACGCTGCCCACCTTCGACTGGCCCATCCGGTCAGTGGCGCTGCCCTGTCTTTCAACAGCGAGCCACCCGACGATTTAAAGGAAGCCCTTGGCCAATCAGGGCTCCATTACAATGCCAGAACGTGAAAACGCGTCTTGTCTCTTGGGGTCCTTGTCAGGTTCCCTGTTCCTATCCTCCATCAGCTCTTTCGGACGGTCCCCAGCGGCCACCTGTCCCTGCAGCGCTACCGTCCGTGACCATCGGGCTTCGCTGAAGCGGGTCTGCCGCGAAGCCAGGGGCTCACGTCCGTTTTTTTGCAGGCACGACCGATGAATACCTCGGATGCCAAGCGCGTCCTTGAGACCGCCCTGATTTGCGCACCCCAGCCACTGTCCGTGAAGGAGTTGGGGGTGCTTTTTGAGGGTGAAGTGTCGCCCGACACGCTCAAGACTTTGCTGGCCGATCTACAGACCGAATGGACAGGGCGCGGTGTTGAACTGGTGCCGGTGGCCAGCGGGTGGCGCTTTCAGAGCAGGCCTGAACTTCGGCCCTACTTGGATCGGCTTCACCCCGAAAAACCGCCGCGCTATACCCGGGCAACGATGGAAACACTGGCCATCATTGCGTACCGCCAGCCAGTGACCCGCGGCGACATGGAAGACATCCGTGGCGTCACCATCAATTCGCTACTGCTCAAGCAACTGGAAGATCGAGGCTGGGTCGAAGTGATTGGCCACCGCGAAACGGTGGGTCGGCCAGCGCTGTTTGCCACCACGCGGCAGTTTTTGGACGACCTTGGCTTGTCCTCGCTGGACCAGTTGCCGCCGCTGGACAGCAGCGAAGTGCAGGAGTCCGCCTTGGGGCGCCTTGACTTTGATGCGCTGTCTGCTTTTGAGCCAGAGGCGAAGGCCGAGGAAGGTGGCCTGTTTTTGTCGGAACAAGGCATAGACAGTGCAGAAGGTAACGTGTCTCCAATCCCCCTTGATTTCCAACGACAGGATGCGCATGAACCCCGTGAACCCGCCAAGCCAGACTGAAGTCGCGGACGGGCTTGCTGGCCCCGACGCAACCGTCGCCCCTGTGGTCTTGGCCACTCCAATCGATCGAATACAAGAAAGCGACGGGCTGAGTTTCGACGAGGTGGTCAGTGGCGTTTTCGACGCCGAACAGGCACAGGAAACGTCACTGCCCAACAAGCGGGTCCTGCAGCCTGAAGCCAACTCGCCCAAGTTGCACAAGGTGCTGGCCCAAGCCGGTCTGGGCTCTCGGCTCGAGATGGAGCAGCTGATTCTGGAGGGCCGCATATCCGTTAACGGCGAGCCGGCCCACGTGGGGCAGCGCATCCAGTTCGGCGATACGATCAAGGTCAATGGCAAACCGGTAAGGGTTCGCATTGCACCGCCACCGCCGAGAGTGCTGGCCTACCACAAACCCGCTGGGGAGGTGGTGTCGCACGACGATCCTCAGAACCGCCCCACGGTGTTTCGCCGCCTGCCTCGTCTGTTCCACGGCAAGTGGCAATCGGTCGGTCGGCTGGACCTGAATACCGAGGGCCTGTTGCTGCTCACAGATTCCGGGGAACTGGCCAATCGGCTGATGCACCCGCGCTTTGGCCTGCAACGCGAGTACGCGGTGCGGGTGCTGGGTGCTTTGTCCAATGATGAAAAGCAGCGGCTGCTCGATGGTGTGCGGTTGGACGACGGCGAAGCCCGTTTCGACAGCATCGAGGACGGGGGCGGCGAAGGCGCCAATTGCTGGTACCGGGTGACGATTGGCGAAGGCCGCAACCGCGAAGTAAGGCGAATGTTCGAAGCGGTGGGCCATGCCGTCAGCCGCCTGATCCGGATCCGCTACGGCGCCATGATGTTGCCGCGCGGTCTCAAACGTGGAGTATGGCTCGAACTGGACCAGGGCGATATTGACCGACTGACCGCAGCTGCCGGCGGCACCCCGCGAA
>JBIIQD010000483.1:0-3038 GCA_044342265.1 Hydrogenophaga sp.
CAGCGATTGCAGCCTTGCATCGTGTCGGCATCCGCACGGTCTTGTTGTCGGGGGATCGCGAGAGTGCTGCCCAGTGGGTGGGCTCTTCGGTGGGTGTTCAAACAGTGATCGCTAACGCTTCCCCCGAAGAGAAGCTCTTGCAAGTGCAACAGATGCAAAGCCGGGGACTTCGACTGGCCATGGTGGGTGATGGTCTCAACGATGGTCCGGTGCTGGCACGTGCCGACACGTCGTTTGCCTTGGGCCAAGCCGCGCCACTGGCGCAGGCGCAATCGGACTTTGTTCTGCAAGGCGGCCAAGTCATGGACGTCGTGTTGACCCTGCATCAGGCGAAATTCACCATGCGAATCGTCCGCCAGAACCTGGTGTGGGCGGCGCTCTACAACTGTGTCAGCGTCCCTTTGGCGTTGGTGGGCTGGATGCCGCCATGGCTGGCGGGCTTGGGCATGGCGGGGAGTTCGCTGCTGGTGATCCTCAATGCCTTGCGACTGGCTGGCGATCCGCTGGTACCTGTGGATCGAAGCTCGCATCAACCGATATCGAATTGAGATCTTCTGAGAGTCCCCATGGACATTTTGTATCTGCTGATTCCTCTGTCTGTGGTGTTGGTATTCGCCATCATCGGCATTTTCTGGTGGGCCCTGCACTCGGGGCAGTTCGACAACATCGATCGTGAAGGTGAACGCGTTCTTCGAAACGATTGACGTAGGTCAATGCCTTCGCAGACGGACACGAGGACACTTGAAAGGAGACATCAACGAGGAGTTTTCTATGGCAGTGACAGCAAAGATTGGCCAGCCGGCGGTCTATGACGACAGCGTGGTTCGCTGGTTCTCCATCGCCGCCGTTGTCTACGGCGTGGTGGGCATGTTGGTGGGGGTGATCATCGCGGCCCAGTTGACCTGGCCCGAGTTGAACCTGGGCATCGAGTGGTTCTCTTACGGACGCTTGCGCCCACTGCACACCAACGCGGTGATCTTTGCTTTTGGTGGCTGTACCTTGTTTGCCAGCAGCTACTACATCGTGCAGCGCACCTGCCACACCGCACTGTTCCTGCCCAAACTGGCTTGGTTCACTTTCATTGGCTGGAACATCGTCATTGTCTCGGCCGTGATCACACTGCCGATGGGTTTGACCAGCGGCAAAGAGTACGCGGAACTGGAATGGCCGATTGATCTGCTGATCGCTGTGACCTGGGTGGCCTATGCCGTCGTGTTCTTCGGCACGATAGGTATCCGCAAGGTCAAGCACATCTATGTGGCCAACTGGTTCTTCGGCGCGTACATCATCGCTGTGGCCTTGCTGCACATCGTCAACAGCGCTGCGATTCCCGTGAGTTTCTTCAAGTCCTACTCGGCCTATGCGGGCGTGCAGGACGCGATGGTGCAATGGTGGTACGGCCACAATGCTGTGGGCTTCTTTCTCACCGCTGCCTTCCTGGGCATGATGTATTACTTCATCCCCAAACAGGCCGAGCGCCCGGTGTACTCGTACCGCCTGTCGATCGTGCACTTCTGGGCGCTGATCTTCACCTACATGTGGGCAGGTCCCCACCACCTGCACTACACCGCACTGCCTGACTGGGCACAGTCGGTGGGCATGGTCTTCTCGCTGATCCTGCTGGCACCCAGCTGGGGCGGAATGATCAACGGCATCATGACCCTCTCGGGTGCCTGGCACAAGCTGCGCGACGACCCCATCCTGCGCTTCCTGATCGTGTCGCTGTCGTTCTACGGCATGTCCACCTTCGAAGGTCCGATGATGTCGATCAAGACCGTCAACGCGCTCTCGCACTACACCGACTGGACCGTGGGTCACGTGCACTCGGGCGCCCTGGGTTGGGTCGGTCTGGTGTCCATGGGATCGCTGTACTACTTGGTTCCGCGCCTCTATGGTCAGAAGAAGATGTACTCGGTGCCCGCCATCGAACTGCACTTCTGGATTGCCACCATCGGCATCGTGCTGTACATCGCCGCGATGTGGATCGCCGGTGTGATGCAGGGTCTGATGTGGCGCTCGGTCAACCCGGACGGCACCCTGACCTATACCTTTGTTGAATCGGTCAAAGCCACCTTCCCTTTTTATGTCATCCGGCTGCTCGGCGGTGTGCTGTACTTGAGCGGGATGCTTGTGATGCTCTGGAACGTGGTGATGACCGCCAAGCAAGGGCGTGTCCAGGCCGTGCCCGTCATGGCCGTCAACCCCGCTCACGCCTAAGGAGAACCATCACATGGCCAGTAACCCAAAACTCACTGGGCACGCCCGGATCGAGACCAACAACTTCCTGATGATCGTGCTCATCACCCTGGTGGTGGTCGTCGGTGGTCTGGTGGAAATCGTGCCTCTGTTCTTCCAGAAGTCGACCACCACGCCCATCGAGGGCCTCAAGCCCTACAGCGCGCTTCAGCTCGCAGGTCGCGACGTGTACGTCAAGGAGGGCTGCTACAACTGCCACTCGCAAATGATCCGCCCGTTCCACGCAGAAACCCTGCGTTACGGTCCGTACTCGGTGGCCGGCGAGTTCGTCTACGACCGACCGTTCCAGTGGGGCTCCAAGCGCACCGGTCCCGATCTCCACCGCGTGGGCGGACGCTACAACGACGAGTGGCACCGCATCCACCTGACCAATCCGCGCGATCTGGTGCCCGAGTCGAACATGCCGGCCTACCCTTGGCTCGACACCAAGCTGGTGCAAGCCGAGGGAATGCCCAAGAAGATGGAAGTGCTTCGCACGCTGGGCGCCCCCTACACCGACGAAGAAATCGCGGCCTCGGTCGAACAGGTCAAGGGCAAGACCGAGATGGACGCTGTGATTGCCTACCTGCAGGTGCTGGGCACGGCGCGCAGTGCGATCCGCGCAGCGCCGGCGGCGGCAGCTCCCGCACCCGCCGCCGAACCAGCAGCCGTACCTGTGGCCGCAGTCGAAGCGCAGCCGGCCGGGGCTCCCGGCCCCACCCGATAACGCAGGGGAACGCCATGGAAGTGAACGATCTGCGCAGCATTTACACGGTGATCAGCCTGCTGGTTTTCGTGGGCAT
>JBIIQD010000484.1:0-3034 GCA_044342265.1 Hydrogenophaga sp.
CAAGGGTTGCGTAGTGCGGCCCCCTGCACGCGCTTGACGCGCGCTGCGGGCGCGCTTGCGCCTTTCATTGGCTAGGCGTCAAACTCCAAGTGCCCATGCGCCGCCAGATCAGAATCCTTCCATCTCGCCTTGCCACGGTCGGCATGGCGACGTACTTGCTTGCCGTCATTGCCGGGCTGGTGCTGGATGGCGATGTCTGCAGAGAGTCCTTTGTGTTGGCTTCTCTGGCCGGGACGCTTTCGATAGCGATAGGTGGACTCATCGGATTGATGGTCTCCATGGTTGACCGCGCCACTTTGGCGTTCCTTCGTGCGGCTGCATGGGTCTTGATCTCGCTGCTGCTCTGCTATTTCTTTTACTTGTTATTGACGCGATGTCCGGGTTGGTAATTCAATCTTGCGAACCTCGTCAGAGATATGGGTATCCGCATGACGTTCTCGCGCATCCTGACCAACATCTGTTCCGACCGTTTGAGCGAGAGCCGGGATTTTTATGTCGCGCTGCTGGGGTTTGAAGTGAACTACGACAGCGACTGGTATGTGCAGCTGCGCTGCCCCACCAACCATGAGCTGGAGTTCGGCATCATTGACCGGACCCATGCGCTGCCACGGGCTTTCAAAACGCACCCACGGGCATGTATGTCACCTTCGTGGTTCCAGACGTGGATGCCGTCTTCTCCAAGGCAAAGGCTTTGGGGCTGGCCATTGTCCAGGAGCCCAGAAACGAGTTCTACGGTCAGCGGCGGTTTCTGACGGTCGACCCGAATGGCTGCCTGATCGACGTGTGCAGTCCCTGGAGCGAGAGCGAGCGATGAACGCGCTGGCCGCCGGATCGGCCCCCTGCCGGGTGTGGCTGGCCGTCTAGCGGCCCACCAGATCGCCAGCATCCAGCACATCGGCGCTGGTCCAAGGCTGCGGGTAGAGCCGAATCAAGGTTTTGGACCTGGTGGCCAGTTACCTTGCAGTAACCAGCCTGGACGAAGAATGGCAGCGCGAGAGGCGGAATGACCCGATCGCAACCCTTTCAACCTCACCAGGACTTCACCATGTCAGCTTCCATCAAATCGCTCATCTCTGCCTCTGTGGCGGGTGTTTCGCTGTTGGTTTGCCTACCCGTCGCTGCCCAAGACAAGGCAGGCTGGTATGCCAATGTTTACGGTGGCAGCAGCTCACTGGCCTCAACCAACCTGTCTGAAACCCGATCCTCCGCACCGACCCTGGCCGGCAAGGCTGCTTTTGGCAGCGGAACAGGCTTGGGCGGAGGCGTCGGTTATCGCTATGGCAATGGCTGGGCAGCCGAACTGGCCTGGGACTACCGGAGTCATGACCTCAAGCGAATCGATGGCGTGACCGTGTCGGGCGAGTTCGCCTCCACGACGGCCTTCCTCAATGGCTACTACCGCTTCCAAAAGGTGGGCGTGGTGCGCCCCTTTGTGGGCGCTGGTGTGGGATATGTCACCGAGATCGACATGGACCTCAGCCGTGGTGGCTCCGCACGAGAGTATTCGCGCCGCGGCGGTCTGGCCACCCAAGCCATCGTGGGTGGCGAAGTCGACTTGTCCGACCGCTGGAGCGTGAGCGCCGACCTGCGCTGGACCCAGATGGGCAGCGGGACTTTCAAGTCGACCAACCCGGACGCTTCGCTGGGGGGCAAGCCCAAGTACCAGCCCACATCGCTGAACGTGGGTGTGACGTACCGCTTCTGAATGGCACACTTTGCGTGTATGTCCCGAGTCCTGATTGTCGAAGACCATCCGCGCATGGCCCAAACGGTGGCCACAGCCTTGCGGGCGCAAGGTATCGCCTGTGACACCGTGGCCACGCTGGGGCATGCCGCCGCGTTTCTGGAAACCACGTGCTACGACGCGCTGATTTTGGACCGAGGCTTGCCCGATGGGGATGGTCTGTCGCTCCTGGCACAGTTGCGAGCGTTGCGGCAGTCCACACCCTGTTTGATCTTGACGGCGCGGGACGCACTGGACGACCGCGTGAACGGACTCGAAACCGGCGCCGACGATTACCTGACCAAGCCTTTTGAAATGGCCGAGCTGGTGGCACGGATCAAAGCCTTGATGCGACGCAACCAGCCTTGGGCGCCCGACGAAACCTGTTTCGCAGACCTCAAGATCTCGCCCCACGCCAGCACGCTTTTTGTGGGGCCGTCGTCCATCACCTTGTCCCCCAGCGAATTGCAGGTGCTGTTGGCTCTGATTCGGCACCAAGGCGAGGTCGTGCGGCGTGGCGCGCTGGAGTCGGCCGCCTGGGGGGCGTTCTCCGACATCACGCCCAAGGCCCTGGACGTTGCCATTCATCGGCTGCGCGGCAAGCTGGTGGCCCTGCAATCGAAGGTATCGATCACCAACACGAAAGGCGTGGGTTATGCGCTGGCGGTTTCTCAAGACGCCTAGCCTTGCGCTTCGCCTGACCGTCGTGTTCTCGCTGGCGATTGCCATCGTGGCGGGCCTGTACATGGCGGTGCAGGCTGTGGTCGCGCACCGCTTTGGCGATTTCATCACGCAGCAAAGCCTGATGGGCCAGAGCCACGACATCGCAGACGCCATTGCCTTTGATGGCAAGGGGCAACTCACTGTGAAGCTGCAAGGGCCCGACGCCGAGAGTTTCGATGCGTTTTTTGCGAATCTCAAGTACCGCGTTCTGGCGAGCGATGGCCGGGTGCTGGCTTCTTCAGACGGCGATTTCAACAGTCTGCTGCCCGGCGTACCCCCGAGCGGGCAGGACGCTCACTACCTGCGCACGGAAGTCAACCGAACGCTGTTTCATGTCGCCGCCGTGCGCCACCGCATTCAGGGACAGGACTACTGGGTGCAGGTCGGTCGCAGCGATCGCTTTGCCCAACTGACGCAAGAAGCGATCTTGCCGGCCATGACCGAAGCCGTGGGCATCATGGCGGCCTTGGCGATTGTGGTGCTGGCTGTCCTGAGCTACTGGGGGGTGCGCAGTGTTTTGCGGCCGATCCGACTGGCCAGCGAAGCAGCTCACACCGTCGCGCAAAACAACTTGTCCGCCCGCATACC
>JBIIQD010000485.1:0-3024 GCA_044342265.1 Hydrogenophaga sp.
GTCCCGCACCACACCCATGTCGATCACTTCGATGCCCATGCGGGTGAGTAGGCCAAACACCGTGTAGCGATTGCTGTCGTAGACCGCGCCCTCGCGCGGCCCCTCTCCCAGGCTCAGGATTTCGTCGCCGGTGGAAAAGTACGCGACCTTGACGCGCCGCAACACGCGCACGGACGGAAGGCCGAGGCTGGCGATCAGGCCCAGCGCCGCCGGACCCAGCGTCTGACCGCAGGCGAGGGCGGGGCGGTCGGCCATGAGGTCCTCGCCCATGAAGCGGCGGTTGTCGCCGCGCCGCAGAACATCGGGCGGAATCGTGACCTGGCCGCCGTCAAGCTTCACGAACTCCAGCGGCACCACTGTGTCCAGCCCGGCGGGCATGATGGCGCCGGTCATGATCTTCACGCACTGGCCTGGAGCCAGTGCGCCGGCCCAGGCTTTGCCGGCGAAAGCGGTGCCTTCGGCCAGCGGCAGCGCAAGCGCCTGGCCGGGTTGGAGCAAGGCGCCGTCAAAGGCGAAGCCGTCCATGGCCGAGTTGTCATGTGGCGGTACGCTGATGGGCGAGATCACATCATTGGCCAGTACCCGACCGAGCGCCTCGAATATGCCGACCATCTCGACTTCTTGGACTGGCGAAACCAGGCGGTCAAGGAACTGATTGACGCTGGTGGCTGACAGCGCCTTCGGGTCGTAGCCCTGCAGCGCAGCGGCGATCTGCTCGATGGTGGACATGGAAAACGGTGGAAGAGGCAGGTATCAGCCGCCTTCCAGCGACTGCAATTCGGCCAAGGTATTGGCGTTGAAAAAGGCCTGCGGATCGTCGCTCGGTTGGTTGAACGGGACCACCACGGTGCGATGCTGGTCGGTCCAGCGGTCGATCTTGCGCCCGCCACCTTGTGTGTAGGTCAGCAGGCTTTCGAGCAAGTTGGTGCGCAGCAGGCAGAACACAGGCTGATGGCGCAACTGACCGTCTTCTTCGAGGGCGGCCGCCATGGCGATCTCGGTACGCTCATCATCAAACGCCGACGCCAGGCGCTGCACCAGGTCCATGGGAAACAGCGGGGTATCGCAAGGCACCGTCAGCAGCCAGGGTGTCTCGGCATGTGCCAGGCCGGTCATGAACCCTGCCAACGGCCCAGCGTAGTCGGCCAGGGCATCGGGCCACACCGGGTGACCGAAGGACTCGTAGGCCGCCAGGTTGCGGTTGGCGTTGACCAAGAGGTCGCCGATCAGACCGCCTTCCTGCATCTGCAACCGCATCAGCGCGTTCAGCGCCAACGGCGTTCCGCGGAAGTTTTGCAGTCCCTTGTCGACCCCGCCCATGCGCGTGCCGCGCCCGCCAGCGAGCACCAGACCGGTGACCTCCGATGCACCGATCATGTTCAGCCTCCGATGTAGCTCATCTCGACCCGGCGCTGGCCCGTTCCTTGGTCTGGCGGCAGGGAGGCGCGCAGCTCCGAATAACGGTCGTCACGACCGTGCCAGACCGCGCCGATGGCGCTGGCGAGTTCGGCGTCGGTGGCGCCGCCGCGCACCAAAGGCTTGAGGTCGTGGCCATGGGTGGCGAACAGGCACAGGTAAACCTTGCCCTCGGTCGAGAGGCGGGCGCGGTTGCAGTCGCTGCAGAACGCCTGTGTCACGCTGCTGATCACGCCGATTTCTCCTGCGCCATCCGCGTACCCCCACCGCTCGGCCGTTTCACCCGGTGCGGCCGCCTCCAGTTGCACCAGTGGCAGCTCTTCGTGAATCAGTTTGACGACGTCTGCACTGGGCAAGACCTCGTCCATGCGCCAGCCATTGGTTGCACCGACATCCATGTATTCGATGAACCGCAGCACCACGCCCTTGCCACGAAAGAAACGCGCCATGGGCAGGATCTGGTGTTCGTTGGTGCCCCGCTTGACCACCATGTTGATCTTGATCGGGCCCAGCCCAGCCTCACGCGCCGCTTCGAGGCCCCGCAACACGACGGCCACCGGAAAGTCCACATCGTTCATTGCGCGAAATACCGCGTCATCCAGCCCATCCAGGCTGACGGTCACCCTCTGCAGACCGGCAGCTTTGAGGTCCCGGGCCTTGCGTTCGAGCAGCGAGCCATTGGTGGTCAGCGTGATGTCCAACGGTTGTCCCTCGACGGTGCGCAGCTCGGCCAGTTGAGAGATCAGGACCTCCAGGTTTTTTCGCAACAGCGGTTCGCCGCCGGTGAGCCGGATCTTCTGCACCCCATGGGCCACAAACTGACGGGCGATGCGCGTGATCTCCTCGAAGCTTAGCAATGCGCTGTGCGGCAGGTAGGGGTAGTTCTTGTCGAAAATCGACTTGGGCATGCAGTAGCTGCAGCGGAAGTTGCAGCGATCGGTCACGCTGATTCGCAAGTCGCGCAAAGGGCGGCCCAGTGAGTCACCGAGCAGTCCGGTGGCCTCGATGGGGACCGCAGGGACCACAGCGGCGCGCGAAGCTAGGCGCAGGTCGACCAGGGGGATCACACGTTCAGACATGGCGCCATTATGGTGGAGGCTTCAATCCCACAAAGCGCGCGGTTCGCGTTTTGTCGGTGCAAGCCGACCTGTCGAAGCTTCGATGCCCTCAGGGTCAGGCGGCGCCGACGCGGCGGTAGGCGCTGGCGTTGTCTTGCAGCCAGCGGACCGACAACTCGCTGTGGTCTTGGCTGGGATGAAAGTCCTTGCGGAAGTAGCGGCGCCAGCCAGCGAAGCTGCTGCTCAGAAGCCCACCTTTGCCCAGCAGATGGCGTGCAGCGCTGCGCCAGGTGCTCCAGCGCCACAAGGTGCCATCCGCCTGCAGGTTCAGGGCGGTCTGGCGAAGGGTGTCGGTCAAGAAGATCACCGTGACCCGACGCATCCATTTGACACGCCAGGCATGGTTGCCACCCAGGGCCTGGTACATGTCAAACGCGGTGCACCTGTGTTCAGCCTCTTCTGCGCTGTGCCACAGCCACAACATCCTGAGCCTCGGCTCGCTGCCGTCCAAGACTTGGGAGTGGGACAGCAGCCAGTGGGCAAACAAGGC
>JBIIQD010000486.1:0-3013 GCA_044342265.1 Hydrogenophaga sp.
CCAATGCCCAGGCCGTCAGTGTTTCGGCGCGGCGGGTGGTGCTGAGTGCGTGGTTGGAGGAACTGGCCATGGCTTTTCTGCTGTTTATTCTGCAATCTAACGCGTGTTAGTCATAATGATATGACCAGCTAATTCGAGTTAGATATAGGGTAAATGCTGACTAGTCGAAATAATCTGGTTGGATGGGATGGGTGCCGGAATGCATTCGAACGATGGACTACCATGCGCTTAACCATGCCCAAGCCGTTGAGATCTCCCACGAGCAGCGAAGTGGCGCGCCATGCTGGCGTGTCCCGCACCACGGTGTCGTTCGTACTCAACAACGTGCGCAACCAAGGCATCAGCGAAGCGACGCGCCAGCGTGTTCTGAGCGCAGCGCGTGAACTGGGTCACCAACCCAATGCGGCAGCACGAAGCCTGGCCGGTGGCACCACAGGCACCGTGGCGCTTGTGGTCCCAAAGGCCTCACACCTGTATGTGGACGTGTTTCTTGGCCAGTTGGTGGCCAGCATCAATCAGGAGTGCCACCGCCACGAATTGAAGATGCTGATCGAGTCCACCGATGACGATGGCAACGACCCCGGTGCTTTTGTGGATCTGGTGCGCAGCCGCCGCATCGATGGCCTGATCGTGGTCAACCCCAGTGAGGCCGGACGCCGTTACCTAGGCGATATCGCCGACGCCGGTATCCCGATGGTGGTGTTCGGTGCTGGCCTGCCCGATGTCGAGCGCTTCAACACCTGTGGCAACGACACCTCTGCAGCAGCCCGTCTTGTGGTTGATCACCTGGTCAGACTGGGCCACCGCAAAATCGCCTTCGTCAACTTCGCGCAGCCCGAGTACCTGGCTGTGAATGAGCGCGAGCGTGGCTGGCGCGAAGCCATGGCCAGCCACGGACTGGTGATCGATCCTGCCTGGGCCGTGAACGCCGACATCAGCGCCGCCAGCGGGTACGCGGCGACCCAGCAACTGCTGGCTCGTGGCGTGGGCTTTACCGCATTGTTCGCGGGAAATGACACGATCGCGTTTGGCGCCATGCGGGCGCTGGCCGAGGCGGGGCTGCGCATTCCGCAGGACATCGCCCTGGTCGGCTACGACGACATCCCGTTGGCCGAATTCGCCTCACCGCCGCTGACCACTGTGCGCACCGACACCATCGGGCTGGGGCGGGATGCGATGAGCATGCTGGTGTCTTTGTTGCGACGTGAACCCTTCTTGCAGACGCTTCGCCATGAGCGGCCTGTGGAGTTGGTGGTGCGTGAGTCTTGCGGATCTCGACGGCGACCAGGCTGAGCCCAGCGCGGATACAGCACGGGACGGCGATAATGGCCGGCTGTACTGTTCTACTGATCTCTCGAGTGAGCCCATCGACATGACCCGCCCAGCTTCCGTCGCCGACATCCGCAAGACCTTCCTGGACTTCTTCGCCTCCAAGGGCCACACCGTGGTGGCGTCCAGCCCGCTGGTGCCGGGCAACGACCCTACGCTCATGTTCACCAACTCGGGCATGGTGCAGTTCAAGGACGTGTTCCTCGGCACCGACAAGCGCAACTACGTGCGCGCCGCCTCGGTGCAGGCCTGCCTGCGCGCCGGCGGCAAGCACAACGACCTCGAAAACGTGGGCTACACCGCGCGCCACCACACCTTCTTCGAGATGCTGGGCAACTGGTCGTTTGGCGACTACTTCAAGCGCGAGAGCCTGAAGTGGGCCTGGGAGCTGCTGACCGAGGTCTACAAGCTGCCGCCTGAGCGCCTGCTGGCCACGGTGTACGCCGAGGACGACGAGGCGTTTGACATCTGGACGAAAGAGATCGGCCTGCCGCCCGAGCGCGTGATCCGCATCGGCGACAACAAGGGCGGCCGCTACAAGAGCGACAACTTCTGGATGATGGCCGACACCGGCCCCTGCGGCCCGTGCAGCGAAATCTTCTACGACCACGGCCCGCACATCGCTGGCGGCCCTCCGGGCAGCCCGGACGAAGACGGCGACCGTTTCATCGAGATCTGGAACAACGTGTTCATGCAGTTCAACATGGACGAGACCGGCGCGGTGACGCCGCTGCCCGCGCCCTGCGTGGACACTGGCATGGGCCTGGAGCGCCTTGCCGCCATCCTGCAGCACGTGCACAGCAACTACGAGATCGACATCTTCGACGCGCTGATCAAGGCCGCTGGCCGCGAGACCGGGACCGCCGACCTCTCCAACCCTTCGCTCAAGGTGATCGCCGACCACATCCGCGCCACCGCGTTTCTGATCAGCGACGGCGTGATCCCCAGCAACGAGGGCCGCGGCTATGTGCAGCGCCGAATCATCCGCCGCGCCATCCGCCATGGCTACAAGCTCGGGCAAAAAACCCCGTTCTTCCACAAGCTGGTGCCCGATCTGGTGAAGATGATGGGCGAGGCCTACCCGAACATGGCGAGCCAGGCGCAGCGCATCACCGAGGTGCTCAAGGCCGAAGAAGAGCGCTTCTATGAAACGCTGGCCAATGGCATGGACATCCTCGACGCTGCGCTGGCACCCACCGAAGTCAACGGTCAAGCCGTTGAGGGCGCCAGGGTGCTGCCGGGCGATGTGGCCTTCAAGCTGCACGACACCTATGGCTTTCCGCTCGACCTGTCGGGCGACGTGTGCCGCGAGCGTGGTCTGACGGTGGACGAAGCCGGTTTCCACGCCGCGATGGAAGCCCAAAAAGCCAAGGGTCGTGCGGCCGGCAAGTTCAAGATGGACAAGGCGCTGGAGTACACCGGCGCGGGTAACAACTTCGTGGGTTACGACATGCTCGAAGCCCCGGCCAAGGTGGTGGCGCTGTACCTGGACGGTATGCCAGTGGCCGAGCTCAAGAGCGGCCAGCAGGGCGTGGTGGTGCTGGACACCACGCCGTTCTATGCCGAGAGCGGCGGTCAGGTGGGCGACGAAGGTGTCATCACCAGCGGCTCGGCGAGCTTCGCCGTGGGCGACACACAGAAGATCAAGTCGGACGTGTTCGGCCACCACGGTGCGATGGCGCAG
>JBIIQD010000487.1:0-3006 GCA_044342265.1 Hydrogenophaga sp.
CGGCGTTGCGCCCCAGAATCTCGTGTGGTGCGTAGCCCGTGATGCGGCTGAAGGCCGGGTTGACGTGAACGATGGGCTGCGGGTAACGGCGCGCGTCGCTGACCGAGATGCCGTTGGGTGTGCAGTCAAGCACCCGGCCGTACAGTGTGAGGTATTCCTCGGCCAGTTTCATGTCTGTCAGATCGCGCACGATGCAGGTGTAGCGAATGTCAGGGTCTCCCGCAATTTCACCGAGCAGCACCTCGACCGGAAAGGCCGTACCGTCCTGGCGCTGGGCTTGCATCTCGAGGCGACCCACCCGGCTTTGGGTGCTGTGGAACAGCATGCCTTCTTCCATGGTTTGCACCAGCCGCGCAGCGTCCAGACCGGGCAGGGACAGGGCCAGTGACCGGTTCTTCAGGCCCTCGGCGTCCAGGCCAAACATGCGTTCGGCGGCCGGATTGGTGCTGGCAATGCGGCCCTCGGCGGACACCCCCACAATCGCGTCCGCCGCGGTGTCGAGAATGGCGCGCAATTGGTTGAAGCGCATCTGCTGAGCCGCCATTTGCTGAGCCAGTCGCTCGGAGGTGGCGTTCAGGCCCAGACCAAGTTCGCGCACCTCGTGGCTGCCCCAGCGGATGTTCAGGGTGGCGCCGGGTTGGGACACGAGCTTGGAGGTAAAGGCCGCCAGAGTGCTGATGGGCACGAACACCCGGCGCAAGAAAATCGCAAACAACCACAAGGTACCAGCCAGCAACATCAAAGCGCTCAAGCTGTTGAGTACCCACTGTTCCAGGGCTGCGCTGCGCTGCGCATCCTGACTCAGTTCAAGTTGGACCCAACCGGTGCGCAGTGCGCTGTCTCGCTCCAGCGCCTGACCGGTTGCACCCGTGTCTTGCAGGAAGGGAGCCACCGCGAAAACCTGCATGCCCTCTGTCCGCTGAAGCAGTCCAGGAACCTGCGCGTTTTCATTCTTGGGGAATCGCGTGACGTGACCAGACGAAGCGATTCTGGTCTGCATCGCGACCTGTCCACCCGGGTGCACCAGCTCGGCCGACTTCACGCCAGGCAGCGACATCAGTTCCCCCAAGAACAGCTCCAGCGAGCTGTAGTCGCGCTCCAGCATTGCCGATGCGGTGGCCCGCGCCGTCATGCTGGCCAGTGCCCGCGCCTGTTCGACCACTTCGACCTCGGTCTGTTGCATGCGGGTGTTGAACGACAGGTAGCCCAGCATGACCGTCGCCAGCGAGACTGCCGTCATCACCAGCGAAACAATCTGTGTGCGCAGGGTCCTCTGCGCAAACCAGTGGGTGGTGTGTGTCAGCGGATGGAGCATGCGGCCCTCACGGGGTGTTGGCAACAACGTAGGACTCCAGCGCCAACTTCTCCAGCGGCTGGTAGTCGCGTGTGTACATTGCTGGGATTGGTTTGGGCATCTGGATCGCGCTGAGCCAGTCGCGCGTGGCCTGCGGCAGATCGGGCGCTGTCAACTGCTCGGTGATGCAACGCCGGTGCTCAGCACTGACCCGGGGGTGCGCTGCCAGTGGGTGCGGCGCTGCGGGTGGCGTTTCGTAGAGCACGCGCAGTTGCGACTGCACGTCCGGCGTCTCGGCGCCCAGTGTGCTGCCCACGCCGCCCGCCGCCTGTGCTTCGCCTTTGATGACGTGTCGGTAGGCGTTGCTGTGGGTTTTGGCGTAGAACGGCGTGAACCGGACGTTGTGCTGGCGTTCGAGCAAGGCGCGCATGTACAGCGAAGCGCCAAACGCATTGGGTGCGGGAAAGGCGATGGTGGCGCCTTGAAGGTCCTGCAAGCGCTGGATCGGGCTGTCGGCGCGCACCGTCAGCACACCTTTGAGCATGCCCAGGCCGTCGCGCACCAGCGGCTCGTATCGTTGCGCGCGGTACGCCATCACCGCGTGGTACGGATTCAGGTAGACCAGGTCGTGCCGACCAGCCAGAAACCGTTCTTCAAATTCGGGAATGCTGGTCGCGAAATCCAGTCGGATGGTCAGCTGGCAGGCTTTCTCCAACCATGTCACCACGGGACTCCAGCGGCGCTGAACTTCCAACGCGGGGAACTGCGGGACGACCCCCAGCACCAGAGGCCCCGGGGAAGGTAAGGTTTGCGCCCCAGCCGTACCCGCCAGGCAAAGCAGCGCCGCTGCGGCCCATCGTGCGTGGCCCGACCTCATGATGTGGTGCCGAGCATGTTGTCGACCAGGTCGAGCAGCTTGAGCGGGCTGAACGCTTTGGTGAGGTAGGCGTCGCTGCCGGCCTTGCGGCCTTGTTCCTCGTCTTCTTTCTGTGCCCGGGCCGTGAGCATCACCACCTTGGTCTGGCCCGACAGCAGCGGGTCGCTCTTGACCTTGGCGCATACCTGGTAGCCGTCGAGCTCGCCGGGCATCATCACGTCCAGCAGCATCAGGTCGGGCTTGAGGTCCTGGGCCAGCCGCCAGCCGTCGCTGCCGTTGCTGGCTTCGTGCACCTCCACGTCATCCAGGTGCTGCAGGGTCAGCCGGATGAGTTTTCGGATGTCGGGTTGGTCATCGACAATCAGGATGCGGGCGGTCATGCGGTCCTCCTTTGGCGGCTTCTGGCCATGAGTTTGGAGAGGTCTTCGGCGTAAATCTGCGCTTGAAGCAAGTCGAGTTGCTGCGTGTTGCGCAGCGGGGCGCCAGTGGGCAGTTCGAGCAACACGTCGAGTTCGTTGGTGGCGTCTTGCTCGATGCGCAGCCGCCCGCCGTGCAACTGCAAGATGCGGTGGGTCAGCGGCAAGCCGATGCGCAGCTTGTCAGGCTCTTCTGGGGCTGGCGAGCCCTTGGCCAGGCGAGGCCGGAAGATGGTGGCCGCGTGGTGCGCCAGCGCCGCCGCCGACAACACGCCAATGTTGTGGATGTGAACCAGCAGGTGATGTCCCGACGCCCGAAAACCCACACCCACCGCGACACTCTCGGTCGACTGCACGCCGTCGCGCGCATACAGCACCGCGTTGTGCAGGCATTCGTGCAGGGCCCGGTGAATCAACCG
>JBIIQD010000488.1:0-2997 GCA_044342265.1 Hydrogenophaga sp.
TGGCGCCGACGCTGAAGACCTTGATGCCCTTGCCCAGCGCCGCCTGCATCGCCGCGTCGTAGCGCGGCCGGTCGGGGCCGATCTGCGGCGGCGCGTCGGCCAGCAGCACCACCATGCGCGTTGCGCCATCGCCGCGCCAGCCCAGCCGGTTCACTGTCTCATGCAGCGCCTCGCTCATGGCCTCGGGGTAGTCGCCGCCGCCATCGGCTTGCAGCCGATCGAGCACCTTCTGGAAAGCGCCGAGGTCGTCGGTGAAATCGTGGCTGCGCAGCACAAAGGGGTCGGAGGTGTCGCGGTAGGCGACCAGGCCGAAACACAGGTCGGGCCGGCTTGGCAGGCGCGCGGCGTCGGCGGCGATGGTGCGAAGGCTGGCCTTGAGCTTCTGGATCTCGTCGGCCATGGACCCGGTCGCGTCGATCAGGAACACCAGGTCCAGGCGTGCCCGTTGCGGTGCCTGCGTCCCGCCCAGCTCAATCTCCACACTATCCTTCTGGCCTCGGCGCAGCAGACCCTGTGCCGATCGACTGCCGTGGCTGACCGTGACCTGATACAGCGCGGACAGGGCCATGTCGAACGCTTTCGGGTGCAGCCAGACGCGGCCAGCAGAGTCAGTACGCGCCCACATCGCGGAGCCGCTAGGCGAGCGCACCTGCACTTGGGCGTCGGGCACGCCGCGACCGGCCCCGTCCTTGACCGTCAGCAAGTAGCGTTCGCTGATGTCGCGCGCCTGGTGAGGCACCGGCGTGCGTGCCCGAAACGCCAGGTACTCGGCGAAAGCGGCGTTGTCGTCGACCATGCCGACGGTCACCACCGGGCGGCTTTCGCGACCGCTGCTGATCGCGGGTGCGGGCGCCCCTGCCACGGCTGCCGGCGCGGCAGCCTCCATCGTCATTGCAGCTGCAGGAGATGCGGCCTTCGCCGCGGCGTCGAGCGATGCGCCAGCGGCGCGGGAGCGCGGCATGGGCTTGCCGGAGGACACGGAGGGCTCGCCGAACTCCGGCTGACCGGGCACCTCATGGGTACGCATCGGGCGGCGGCAGTGGGTGGCGCTGGGAGGGGTGAAGGCTGGCGCGACAGAAACCTCGGCGGTTGGAGTTGCCGCTGAAACGGCTTGCGCGGTGAGCGGTACGCCGGAGAGCAGCAACTGGGTGCCGAGCAGGGCGGTGAGCAGGCGGGACAGCCGGGGATTCTGGAGGGGCATCGTGAACTCCGTGGGGGTTGGTGATGCCACTGAAACGAACGGGTGCCCCGCTCGGGGTCACACGGCGCTGGCGCAATTGCAACGAGATGTGCTCGTGGCGGCGAGCAGACCGCAGGTCAGAGCGTCAGCTCGTAGGTGCCGGGTTCGCCGAGTACCGGGCTCTTATTTCGCAGGACCAGGCTCAGCTTGCGGGTGAGCGGGTCGTAAGCAAACGGCTGCTTGGTGAACACGTCCCGCATCTCAGGCGGCGCAGTCGCCACGAAGGCTGCAAGAGCTTCGCCAGAGAGCTGCTGGCGCCGTACTTCCAGCGTCAGTCGGGTGGCGGCGGCGAGGTTGCGGACATCGGCGATGCGAATGCCGTAGCGTCCATACGCGTCTGCACGGTTGCCAGCTGCGTCAAGCAAGGAGCGGTCGAAGGGATTGGGCATGACGGCATAGCACCAATAGCCCGAACTGCCCAAGGAAGGGCAGGGGTTCGGGTCGGCAGGTGGTTCTGTCGACGGATCCTGAGCTGTCCATGTGCCTTTGGCGCTGGTGAGCATCCGCTGCCGAGCTTCCTGGAACTGGATGGCCAAACGGTTGAGGGAGTCCTCGCGAATACCCAGTCGCAATAGCGCGGTCACTGTCCAACCTCCGAGGCCGGGTTGGTCCAACTGCTTGCGCATTTCCTTGAAATCGAAACTACTGGCGACAACCCGCCATTCGGCGTCCATGGCCTTGACACCCAGGTTGGGTAGCGTGTCCAAGCCGTCCAACGCACCGCGCAAGCGCTGGACGCTGATCTCGTCCAGGGACGGGGATTGCACGAGGCCACGTTGGAGGGCGAGCAGGGTCCGGCTCAGCCCGGCTACAGAGGTCATGGCTTCGATCAAGGTGTCGTCGGACGACTGCAGGTTGTCTGTAATCACTCCCTCAAACGTCGATACAGCCTCCGCAGATCGGCCCTGCTGAAAAAGGGCGACGGCGTGCGCGGCGTGCCACAAGTTCAGTGAGCCCAGCGGTTCGAGCGACGGGTGCAGGTCAGAAACACCGTAGCCGAAAGTGCGCGGGCCGCCGACCGCGATAACCTTGGCCCTGGCGAGCAGTGTGTCGTCGGGCACGGCTCGCGCCAGCGCCAGCCAGTCCCGCTCGGTCCAGGCGGGAGATACCTTGGCCTGTTCCAGCGCGGGGGGAAGGCTCAGCGGTGCCAATCCCTGGTTGCATTGCGCCAGACCCGCCTTGGCCTTGTCCTCTTGGCCCTTGTCTGGATTGAGGAAGGGATCTATGCACCGCCCATAAGCCACAGGCTCCAGCGTTGCCGGGGCTAACAGCCCTTGCACCCGGTAGGCGTTGTCGGTGAACGTTGGCAGCGCGTTGGCCTGCGCTTCGTAGGCCTTCGCCTCTGGGGAAAGCGGGGGTGAAGTGAGCCAGTACACGGTGTGAAGGGCCACAAACATCCCGACGATCGTAAGCACCAACAGCGTTGCTGCCCATATCGCAACAAAGATTGCTACCAACATACGTGCCCTGCCACAGTGTTTTGGCGGTATGGACTTAGCCGTGCTTGAACACCGCCTTGCGCTTGTTCACAAACGCATCCATCCCCTCCTTCTGATCATCGGTCGCGAACAGGGCGTGGAACATGCGGCGCTCAAACATCACGCCGTCGGCCAGGCCGCCTTCGAAGGCTCGGTTGACGCATTCCTTGGCCGCCATCACGCTGGGCAGCGAGAACTCGCAGATCTGCAGCGCCGCGCCCAGGGCCTCGTCCATCAGCTTGTCCAGCGGCACCACGCGGCTGACCAGGCCGGCGCGCT
>JBIIQD010000490.1:0-2985 GCA_044342265.1 Hydrogenophaga sp.
CGCCGACCACCGCGTCGTAGCCGCGCGGCTCGTTCGCGGCCAGCGCCCGGTAGTGGTCGAAGTCCCTGGCAAACAATGCCTTGCGCTCACTCAACAGACCGTGGCCCAGCGGTGGTCCACCCGCCACCACCAGCCGCGTGGGCTCACCTTCGGTGTGGGAGTCGATGACCTGCATCTCGATCCGCGTCAGGTTTTGTGCCATGGTCATGCCCTCCCCGACCAGCTGGCGTACCAGCGCTTGAACAGCTCGAACTGCTGGGTGGCGAAATGACGCTGGCTGTCGGACAGCGCGTCGCTGGGGTTGAAGTGGTGGGTGTAGGCGGCTTGGCCCTGCAGCACCATCAGGTGCTTGAAGTACAGCACCAGGTCATAGCCCTCATCAAACGACGACAGAACCGCCAGCGCCGCTTCCAGCTCCTGGGCCTGCTGGCGCGCCAGCACGTCGCCGCGTGCTGCCTGCTCGCACAAGGCAACCAGTCGCAGCACCTCGCGCGGCAGCACGTTGCCGATGCCGGTGATGGCGCCTTTCGCACCGCAATTGACGAAGCCGTGGAACACCTGCGTGTCCACGCCGACCATCAAGGTCAGCGATGGGTCGTGGGCGGTGATGTGCTCACCCGCGTAGCGCATCGATTCCAGTCCGCCAAACTCCTTGAACCCGACCAGGTGCGGGAAACGCGAGCGCACGTCAAAGAACAGGTCCGCCCGGGTTTCGTAGCCGTAGTAGGGGCTGTTGTAGATCACGCTGGGCAGGTCCACCGCAGCGGTCAGGATGTCGGCAAAGTGGGCCCGCTGCGCGGCGGCCGAACCGGTGCGCGAGAGCACGCGGGGAATGATCATCAGCCCCCGGGCTCCGCAGGCCTTGGCGTGCGCGGCCAGGGCACAGGCACGGGCGGTGTTCTGCGCGCCGGTGCCGACCACCACCGGCAGGCCCGCGCCCACCAGGCGCTCGACGCCTTGCATGCGCTGCTCGTCGCTGAGCAGGGGCCAGTCGCCCATGGAGCCGCAATAGACGACCGCCGACATGCCCGCCGCGATCAGGTCGCGCGCGCTGTGCACCAGCGCGTCGAAATCGGGTTGCCGGTCGGCGGTACAAGGGGTCATCAAGGCAGGGATGGTGCCGCTGAAGATGTTGCTGTTCATGGTGGGTGTCTCCGTTGGTGTGGCTGTTAAGCTGCCTGCAGTCTCGCAGTTTGCGCGCCCTGCGTCTTGTCGGAAAGTGGGGTGGCAATTGGAGAATCTGCACAAATCACCATGCATCCAACGTCTCTGAATGCTGCTCCGCCACGGCCTGCGTCGCCTGAACTGCTGATTGGCAGCGGCTGGTTCCAGGGCGACCTGCTGTTCGACCACGTGCCCGGCACGGTGTTCTTCCTGAAGGACGCGCAGGGCCGCTACACCGCCGTCAACCAGGCCCTGGTGCAGCGCTGCGGCTTCGAGCACAAGTCCGAGCTGATCGGCAAGACCGCGGAGCAGGTGTTTCCGCTGCCGCTGGGCACGAGCTTCCTGCAACAGGACCGCCGCATCCTGCAAGGCGGCCCGACGATCAGCGGACAGCTGGAGCTGCACCTATATGGCAACCGAAAACCAGGCTGGTGCCTGACCTGGAAGGTGGCGGTCACCGACGCGCAGGGCCTGGTGGTCGGCCTGGCGGGGCTGTCGCGCGACGTCCAGCAGCAGCTGGGTTCGTCCAGCGACGCCGACGGGGTCTCCCGCGTCACCGAGCACATCCGGCAACACCTGGACTCGCCCTTGCACCTGGAGGAACTCGCGGGCATGACCGGCCTGTCGGTGTTTCAACTCGACCAGCGCATCCGGGCGCTTTACGGTGTAACCGCCGGTCAATACGTGATCCGGGCGCGCATCGAGCAGGCCTGCCACCGCCTGAGCCAAACCCATGAACCGATCAGCGAGGTCGCGCTGGCCTGTGGGTATGCGGACCAGGCGTCCTTCACCCGTCAGTTCCGCAAGTCGGTTGGGCTCACGCCCTCGGCCTACCGGGGCATGAAGGCATGAAGTGAATTCAGCGGGAAGCGGCGGTGGCGTTCGGGAAGAACAGCTGTTCGCCGCCGATCTTGTAGTCGGCAATGACCTTCTGCCCGGCGGCGCCGGTCACCCAGTCCACGAACTTCTGGCCTTCGGCGGTTTTCACCTGCGGGTGTTTGGCGGCGCTCACTAGCATCACGCCGTACTGGTTGAACAGGCGCTTGTCGCCTTCGACCAGCACCGCCATGTCGGCGCGGTTCTTGAAGTTGAGCCAGGTGCCACGGTCGGCCAGGATGTAGGCGCCGCTGCTGGCGCCGATGTTGAGGGCCGGTCCCATGCCGCAGCCGCATTCCTTGTAGCCAGTGCCCTTGTTGGCGTCGGTGTCTGTCATCTTCCAATAGCGCAGTTCGGCCGCGTGCGTGCCGCTTTTGTCGCCGCGCGAGATGAAGGGCGCGTTGGCCGTGGCGACCTTCTTGAGCGCGCCCACGATGTCGCTGCCCTTGGTGGCGGCGGGGTCGGCCTTGGGGCCGATCAGCACGAAGTCGTTGTACATGACCTCCAGGCGCTTGGCCGCGTAACCGTCGGCCACGAATTTGTCTTCGGCCACCTTGTCGTGCACGAACAGCACGTCGGCGTCACCCCGGCGCGCCATGTCGATGGCCTGACCGGTGCCCAGCGCCACCACCTTCACGTCGATACCGCTGGCCTTCTTGAACTCGGGCAACAGGTAGCTGAACAGACCCGACTGCTCGGTGGACGTGGTGGACGCCACGACGATGCTGCTCTGCGCCAGCGCGGCAGCACTGACCAGCAGTCCGGCGCTCACAGCTGCCAAGAACGAAGCTGATCGGGCGAGGGCAGCGCGGTGTGGTTGTTTCGTGTTCATGCGGTTTCTCCTTTGACAAAAGCACTGGCCTGCACCGACAGCTGTTCGAGCAGGGACTGGTTGAAAAACGAGTCGACGGACAGGTCGGCGAGCAACTGCCCCTGTTCGAGGTA
>JBIIQD010000029.1:0-11546 GCA_044342265.1 Hydrogenophaga sp.
GAAGAGAAACACGATGCGAATGACATCAAGGTCCACTGCCGGGAATGCCGATTTCAAGCGGTGGCTGCTGGTGGTTGTTTTGGGGGTGGTGATGAGTCTGCAAACTGCGTGCGGCGAAGAGAAGCGCTTCGCTTTTCATGGCTTGTCCTACAGCCAGGCGGTGGACATGCCACAGGTGGAGATCCTCGATTGCCTTTATGGCGACGGGCTGGGCGCGCATACCCAGCAGGAAGTGGACGCCGGAAAGGCCAGGCGAGGCGAGTGCGGGAACATGTCTGGCGACATGCCAATTGGCGACTTCCTCTATGTCAAGTGGCGCGACAAGGCGACCGGCAAAGAATACGAAGACAAGGTCGACTTGCGAAAACGCCTGCCTTCCCCCAAGGAGATGTATGGCACGAAAGTCTCCTTTCTGATCGACGAGAACCAGCTGTATGTCTATCTCATCCCGCATTCGGAATGGGACTCCAAACTCAACTACCTGCCACTTGGCAAACCCGCCAACGGACCAGATAAATACAAGCATCTCGACGTCAAGACACTGTATCCAGACAACGCCCCGCCTAAAGTGCGCGGCGGCTATCCGAGCGCCCGCGCTGCGCGTGAAGCCGCAGAAAAGGCCAAGCCGTGAGCGAGGTGGTCAAACAACTCAACGAGGCCGAGCGGGCGCGGCTTGGTGCTCAGGTTGAGGCGATATCCCGTGCGCCTGCGCCCCAGGTGGACGTGGGTTCGGGCAAACAGTTCGTGTTTGTCGCCCATTTTGATGGCACCAACAACGACAAAGACAACCTCAAACTGTCTGGCAACCCACTGTCCACGAACGTGGCCGAACTGTGGGCTCAGATGAAACCGCTGGAAGCAGGCAGCGACAACTTCAAGACCGAGTACTACAAGGGCGTAGGCACCGATCCAGGTGCCAAAGGCACTGCTGACGCGCTGTTGCCAACCGCAGAGATGAATGCCACGGCCTTGCTTGCCTACCGGGATTTCTCGGAGACGGCCAGCGAATGGCTTCGCGCCCACCCCGAGGCCAACCCTGCCGAGTCCCTCAAAGTCATGGCCACTGGCTTCAGCCGAGGCGGTGGCACGGCGGCTGTTTTCAGCCAATTGCTCTACGAGCGCGGCCTGACCGACCCGCAGACCGGCAAGACCCTGGTTCCTCCCGGCCAGCTGGGCCTGGCTGGCGCGATGATCTACGACCCGGTGACCACCGGCTACGACGGCAACAGCGCCTTCTCGCCCGCCTCGAAAAACATCACGGTGGTGCAGGCGCAGAACGAATACCGCACCTGGTTCAAAGGCGTTGACCACAGCGGCCACCCCGGCGCCACCGTGCTCCCGGTCATCGGCAACCATTGCAACATCGGCGGAGGCCACGACCGGGGCATCGCGGCGAAGGTGCTCGAAGGGTCCAACCGCTGGTTCCAGGCAACAGGCCTGCCACTCGGTGAACTTGCCGCCGACAAACGCCACGACGGTAGCGCCACCGTCTACCACGAGCGCGACCTGCCGTACTCGGACCAGGTCGCCAGCGCCAGCCGCCACCCCGTCGCCCGCGTGGTCAGCCCTCTGGGCAGCGCCGTCGCCGAAGCGGTGGCCGCTCGGGCCGACTACCCGGTCACCCACGAGCCGCGCAATGGACTGCACGCCCCGCGCGAGCTCGACCCCGCAGCCCTACAGGAACGCCAGCGCGCCGACGGCTGGCGGCGATTCAGCGGGGCAGAAGGCACCGTGTGGCGCAAAGACTACGTGTCCGACAAAGGTGTGCCGCTCAGCGCAGTGGTCGTCGAACGCAACCTGCCCGGCACCGCCAACGACCGGGTCGACTTCTACCTCAGCCGACGCGACGGCCAGGGCGAGCTGCTGATGGAGAAGACCCGACTGCCCGCCGACAGCGGCCCGCACCTGCGCGAAGCGCTGGACCAGAAACTCTCACCCGGGACACGACAGCGCGCGGCAATGGAGCCAAGCCCGGCGACAAGACCCACCGAACAGCAATCCGAACACGCGCTGCGCTTCGACCAGCAACTGGGCGGCAGGCTGCGCCAGGTGGGCATGAGCGAAGCCCAGATCGACACCCTCGCCGCCGCAGCCGCCAAAGAACAGACCCGCTTCGGAGCCCAAGGTGAAGCCAGCCAGTTCCTGCTGAGCAAAGACGGCTCATTCATCGCCATGCGCCAGGACCACCCGCCCTTGCGGGAGTTCAGCGTGGCCGATGCACTGGCCCGCAGCCCGGCAGAACACTGGAGAGAGGCAGTGGATTTGAACCAGGATTCGCAGCAACAGGTACGCCCCGAGCAGGCTGGCCAAGCGCTGGCAGCGTCGGGACACACGCCGCCCGAGCGCGAAGCAGCGCGGGCGATGGCGTGAGGGTGCAGGTCTCGTTTTGGCGCAACAAATTTCTATTCAAGGAGTGAATTCCATGGTCAGCAAAAGCAACACAAGTTTGATGAAAAAGGGCGATCGCCGCATCACGCTGCGGCTGGCATTGGCCGCTGTCTTGACCGCCGGTCTGGCCGCTTGTGGTGGCGGTGGTGGTGGCTCTGATGATGTGGATTTGCGCGCGGCCTATGACCGGATCAATCGGGACTGCATGACTTACACGGATGTCGAAAAAGCAGTTGGAAGAACGGCCGATGAAGCACCTAATGCTGGCAGAAGAAACTGGCGCTCTGGGAATCAGCAACTGTTCGTAACTTTTGGCCCTGGGAATAGTGCGAGCGGTACTTTCTATGCTGGGACTGTGACTTGGAATCTTATTGGCAGTCAAGAATTAGTTAGGGACTTTTTCGGGGAGTGCAGCTAATGTTACGCATGCTCATTTCGATTACTTCTTTGAGCTTCTCATGCATTTCTTGGGCTCAATGGTCAGTATATGATGCTGATGTTCATCGTGAAATACAGAAGATCAATAATGTTACGAAGTCTAATGCCCAGGTTGACAAGCTCAAGGAGTTTGAAAAGCTTGAAGATCTCGATGTCGATTTCTCTAAACTGTCGTCATTGACCGACTCTGAAAAGGCGAAGTATGTTGGCACCAAAGAGGACTGTGGTGATGAGAAGCTCAATGCCAAGCACTTCGAGGCTTGCCAAGGCCTGCGCAATCTGAGACTGCAAACACTCAAGCAAAGTCAGAGCGTGCTCAAGGTACTGGACGATCGGCGGAAATCTATCGATAAACTGATTGATAGCGCGCGTAGCGTTAGCAATGAGTCCGGCATCATGCAACGCTACCACTTCGAGCTCCAAGGCCTTCATGTCCAAATGCAATCGGACGCTTTCAAGCTGCAAATATTGATGGACGGATACAAGCAGCGCGAAAAGGCTTACGAAATGCAGATGGCCGAAGCGAGGCGGTCCACCGATGTGCTCCTTCCCCTGATGGGTGCTTCGGTGCATTTCCCAGCCCTTGTGTGAGTCGAGGTCTGAGAAATGAGCCTGCGAAACCGTTCTGTGCATTCCTCTGGTGGCCGTCGGAGCGTTGCGCTCGCATGGGTCATGGCCGTGATGTTGGCCCTGTCGGCCTGCACCGCCATCGAAAAAGCCGGGTTCGCCAGCGACATTGACAAAGGCCGTGCCGTCTTGCTGCAGCACGTCAAAACCCTGCAGGCGGCGGGCGACCCACTGGGTGACTATTTCTACGCGCTGGGCAATTCCGACGGGTGGATCAAAGACGTGCAGGGTGATGAAGCCATCACCGAGCTGTTCCGCCAGGCGGCGGCCAAGGGGTCGATGGACGCAAAGATTCTGCTGGCGTTGCAGAAGGCCACTGGCGAGCCGGTGCCGGGTAAGCTCAATGAGGGCATGGTCCCGAACAAAGACTTGCGGCTTTGGGAGGCCGGGTTGGCCGAGCTGCTGCCGCTGTTGCAGCAGCAGTGTTACGTGCGTAGGCTGGTCGTGGGGAGTAGCGACTTGGGCACTGATCTAAGGCCTCATGTGACGACCTATGCGGTGGCCGGCAAGATCTGGTTCCACTTTCGGGATGGTCGCCATATTCAGGATGCGCAACGGCATTGGGTCAAGATTGTTGACAAGGATCCTGTTCGGGAAAAGCTCTGGGATGAGCTCGACAAGTACTGCAAGCGTCCGCCCGACCTTTGGCTTGATCGCATCTACAAGAAATAGACAGGAGGAGATGTCATGGATCAGCAGCAAGAGCGACCCCCCGGTCCACCAGAGAACCCCTGGAACCGACTGGACGCGAAGGTCGGTTTGCACCTGGCTTTCTGGGCCTATCCACACAAAGATATAAAGGCTGCCGAAGAGATTGCCAAGTTTCCGACCCCCTGGGAGCACGCGGTACCCGGTAAGCATCTTCCGCCTGAATGGTCCGCACCTATCAGGGACGCCCAAGGCCGCTTGCTTCAGGAGGGCTGGAACACCCAGCACAACGCCAACGGCAAACTCGAGAACCAGTTCATGGTCTCGATCAACCCGCGTACCCACCAAATCAGTTTCGACTTCAAAGGCTCCGACGCCTGGAGCAACTGGACCAGCGACTTGGGCAACGCCGGCGCCAGCGAGTTCGCCAAGATTGAGGCCAAGGCCCAGGCGGCGTATGACTATTTGAGCCAGCACCCTGACTACAAGAACTACCACTTCTCCGCCACCGGCCACAGCCTGGGCGGGGGCGTGGCGCAGAGCTTTGCGCTGAAGAACAACATGGACGCGGCGGTCTACAACAGCCTGCCGATCGCGCGCGATACCCGCAATGGCGACTACTTCCAGTCGGTGGGCGGCTACGAGGCGGCGCTGGCGCGCTACCAGGCCTCGGGCCGCGTGGTGCACGACGTGCGCACGCCCAACGACATCGCCACCTATGCCTACGACGGCGTGATGCGCAACCACTACCTGAGCGAGCGCTCCGGCCAGCCGCACACCGTTCTGCCCGGCCCCGTGATCCCCGACCTGCTCAAGACCGCTCTGCTGGCCAGCAAGTTCGGCACGCTGCCGGCCACCGCGCTGATGGGCAAGGACCACACCATGGGCGCGCTGGTCAATGGGCAGCAGGGCCTGAGCGTCGGCCCTGACGGACGTTACCGCATCCCCGAGGGTCAGCGCGACTTCTCTGAGATTCCCGCCGCTGCCCGGGCACGCTTTGCGCTGCTGAGCACCTCGCCAGTGACCAAGGTCGGCCAGATGGCCAGCGCCAACGAGAGCTCGCCCTGGAACCGCTACCAGATCGAGCGCGAAGACGGCAGCCGCCAATGGCTCAGCAGCAACGCCCAGACCGGCGAGGTCGAGATCGAACATTACGGCGCCGACGGCCGGCGCAGCCGCATCGAGCTCAACCCCCGGCGCGGCAAGGACGCGGTGTTCACCGAGCTGGATGCAGAGGGAAGGCCGCTGCGCAGCGAGACGGTGGCGATGCGCGAGCCGCTGGACCGGCCCACCCAGCTGGCCGGGGCGGACACGACATCCGAGGCGCTGGTGCCCAGCGCGCAGCAGCGGGTGCACGCCGAGCGCTTCCAGGAGCAGCTGGGGCCGCGGCTGCGGGCGCTGGGAATGCGGGAACAGCAGATCGAAACATTGACCGCTGCCGCTGTTACAGAAAGTAGCCGATTTGGGGGACAAGGCGAGGTCGCGCGGTTCTTGCTGAGCAAAGACGGTAGTAACATCGCGGTACAACTACATCACCCGCCCTTGCGGGAGTTCAGCGTGGCCGATGCACTGGCCCGCAGCCCGGCAGAACACTGGAGAGAGGCAGTGGATTTGAACCAGGATTCTCAGCAACAGGTACGTCCCGAGCAGGCTGGCCAAGCGCTGGCAGCGTCGGGACACACGCCGCCCGAGTGCGAAGCGGCGCGGGCGATGGCGTGAGGGTGCAGGTCTCGATTTGACGCAACAAATTTCTATTCAAGGAGTGAATTCCATGGTCAGCAAAAGCAACACAAGTTTGATGAAAAAGGGCGATCGCCGCATCACGCTGCGGCTGGCATTGGCCGCTGTCTTGACCGCCGGTCTGGCCGCTTGTGGTGGCGGTGGTGGTGGCTCTGATGATGTGGACTTGCGCGCGGCCTATGACCGGATCAATCGAACCTGCATGACGCATTCAGATGTAGTAAACGCTGTCGGAGTTGAACCAAGTTCTGCTCCGAACAATGAGAATCGAATTTGGAGATCGGGAGATCAAAGGCTGTTTGTTACTTTTGCAGTGGTTGATAGTGGAGTTTTTGTAATTAATGGTGCTCAGTGGGTGCTACTCCCTGCTAATGAGTTAGAAAAAGGCTTTAACCCTAACGTGTGCAACTGATCATGAGAGAGCTTATAACATTATTGCTGCTAATAATCTCTACAACCGTTCATGCTCAATGGTCGGTCTATGATGAGCGTGTCTATGAAGAGATAAAGAAGATTAATAATGTTCAGCAAAAGTCAGTCGACAAACTCAAAGACTTTGAGAAACTTGAAGATCTTGATGTTGACTTTTCGAAATTGACAACCTTGACCGATTCTGAAAAGAAAAAGTACATTGGTACTGTCGAAGATTGTGGGGACGAAAAGCTCAATGTGAAACACTACGAAGCCTGCCAGGGCTTGCGCAATCTGCGAATCCAAACGCTCAAGCAAAGTCAAAGCGTATTGAAGGTGCTTGATGATCGTAGAAAGTCGATTGACAAGTTGATTGATAGTGCACGTAATATCAGTGCTGAATCCGGCATTATGCAACGCTACCAGTTTGAACTCCAAGGCCTGCATGTTCAGATGCAGTCGGACGCCTTCAAGCTGCAAATACTGATGGATGGCTACAAGCAGCGCGAAAAGGCTTACGAAATGCAGATGGCCGAAGCACGGCGATCCACTGACACGCGACCTGCCGGTTCCAGCGGGGGTGCGAACTTGAATTTCGGGCCCGTGAAGTTCCGCTGACCAATTGCGCTGAGTTAAATAGATTCGCTTGAGTCAGGATTTTTATGCCTTGTTCTGCCATCACCATGCCTGCAGCCCTGACCGCTGCATTGGCTGGCCTTGACGGTAAATACGTCACCATGATCGGCCAAGCCGAGTTCATGTGTGACGTGCGCACATTCCTGATTGAAGACACGCTGATCGGTGTGTATCGGGAGCATGTTGCAAGCCAGTTGTCAAAGGCATTGCTGTTCATGTCCACCACGATCATCACGATTTGGGTGATGTATCAGGGTTTCATGATCATCTCGGGTGCCAACCGCAACCCTGTCTTGCCGATGATGCTGAAGACGGGAAAGATGGTGCTGATAATGTCGCTGGTGGCTTTGCTGGCAGGTCAGTCTCCGGTGATTGCCGACGCGGTCGATAACTTTCGCAATCTGATTTCCACGGCCATTGTGGGATCGAGCATCGATATCTATCAGATGATCGATTTGAATCTGACCATTGCCATGGTCTTCAACATGCTGGTGGACAGCCTGGTCGGTGGTCAATTGGCGGGTGCTGATGGCAACTCTCTGACCAAGATAGCGGCCTTGATTGGTCAAAGTGGCCCAGCGGTGTTGGTGTCCGTCTTGTCGTTGATGGCCGAAATCTCTTTGGTGTTGGCGGTCATGCTGTCGCCTTTGTTTCTGTTTTTCTTCATGTTCCAGCAAACCACCGCCATGTTCTGGTCCTGGGTCAAGTTTCTGTTGGGCACGCTGGTTTCGTTGGCAGTGATCACCCTGTTGGGTTCGATCATGATGGAAATGATGATGAACTACGCTGGCAAGGTGGTGGCAGCGTTTTTTGTCAACGCGCTCATCAATCAGGCCGCGGCCGCAGGAGTGCCGGTTTCTGGCGGCTTTGACATGTCCGCCAGCGCCATGCAGCTGGGTGCACTGGGCGCGCTGGCGACAGCCTTGCTGACCATGGTGCCGCCGCTGATCATGGGATTTTTCAATTCCGGGGCCGCGTTTGCTGGCAGCGCGTTGATGGCCATGGGGGGCGCAGGAGCCGGGCTGGCGGGTGTGAGCCAGGCCTTGTCCGGCGGGGCCGGTGGGGCCGGTGGGGCCGCAGGTGCGTCTGGCAACGCTTCTGGTTCGGGCGCGCCGGCGCTGGGTCACTCTGGAAGTTCGGGGGCAACTGCTTCCGATAACTTTGCGGCCAGCAACAACCAAACCTTGTTAAATCGCGCCAATGGAAGTCAGGGCGGGGGCAATGCCGGTCTTCCTGGCCCCGGAAACGGAAACTCCATTGGGATCGGGGCACATGGAAACGCCAACGTGGCGCAGATTCGGTCAATGCAATCAGGAAGCGATTTCAGGAGCGGCAGCAATATGCACACATCCGGTGCCGCCGCCAATCGATCGTCGGGACAATCGTCTGGTCCTGACGCAGACGGCTGGTACAGCAATGGCACCAGTGTGTCGGATGCCACGATCAAACGATACGAGGATCAGGGCCTTTCGTTGGGCAGTGGCGGCTCGTTGGGTGTTTCCGGAGGCAATGGCTCGGTCGGAGGAGGTCAGGCGCTTGTGCAAGCGGCGCCGAGGGAGGCCGTCAGCATTGGCAACTCGCCAGCCCCGTCTCCTTCGGCCGTTGAGGTTGCTTCCGCTTCGCCGTATTCTGATACGCCAATCCAAGCACTGCCTCGGGGCCAAATGGGCGCAGCCAACCGCATCACATAACACCACCACACGCATAAGTCATTTTGATTGAACAGGGTAACAAGTACATGTCGCAACCGTTTCCTCGCATCGTTTCGTTTGGCTCGCGCGCCGCTGTTTTGGTAGGGGTGGCGTTGTTGCTGCAAGCCTGCGCCGCGCCCAAGGCCACCGACATCGCCGACAACTGGCGGCCGGTGAATTCACTGGGGGCCAAGCCGCAGGAGATTCCGCTCAAGGAAGAGGCCGAGTTGCCCAGGTTCCAGATGCTGCCGACCGACGCAACGCTGAGGCACATGCTGGAGCGCTGGGCCAAGGAAAACGGCGGCTCGCTGGACTGGCAGTACCCGAGCGATCTGACACTGGTCAGCGGACTGGACAGCGTGAAAGACAGCAACCTGCAGCGCGCCCTTAACACGGTGCGGCGCGTGTACGCGGCCCAAAAGCTGCGCATTCAGGTCTCGGCCAGCAAGGCCATGTTGGTCACCCGGATGCCGTGAGCGCAGCGATCCCTGCGCGAGCGCCAATCAGCTTATGGAGAAAAATGTGAAGCCGGTGTCCAGCCTGCGTGAGCTTGGTGGCTATGGATTGCGGGCACCAACCTATTGCGTGCTCGGATTGATGCTGCTTTCAGCGGCTTGGGCGCAGGCCGGCGAGAGTTTGCTCCCCACGGTTGTACAGGGTGAGCAAGCCTCTGCATGTGTATCTGAGGAGAGGCTCTACGTCAGACCCGTGGAGTTGAAAACGGGTGTTGAGCAAAGTCTTTGTGCCGTTGGGTTGGGAGACGAGGTTAAGCAAAGGCGGAACTGCCTTGTTGAAGCGTTGTCGACGTCTGTGGGGTTCTTTGCTGACAAGTGCAACATGGGCTATTTTTTTAGCTTGAATGGTGTGCAATACGACTTGAAAAAACGCGATCCCAACAGTGGTGACTTCTTGAACGTCGAGCAGCAAATAGCGCGTCGCCGTGTTGGCAAGTTGGAGTTTTCTGCGGGTCCGGAGCTACTCGGTGAGTTCAGAGGCGATGGAATTCAATTGCGTGTCCGCCATGTCAAGCTGCTAGACCGAGAGGTGGATGAGACTGCATTGCCGGAAGACGACCCCATACTCAATGAGACTTACCGAGTTCAAGTTGACATTTCCAAAGGAAAGCTGAAACGTAGTTTTCCTGCGTTTCTCAGGGTGGATCGACGCTGATGTGATTACACCTTTCATGCAGTATTTGCCTCGGCAATCCTTTAAACCAAAGACGGAAAATGTCCAACCCTGACTTCGATTCGCGCGCAAGTGCCAGCGAGGTGATAGCCCTGCTGCGTGGCGGCCAGGGAGCTGAGGCATTGACGCTTCTTGATCAAGTGCGTCAGGAGCAGCCGTTGGTGTTGCAAGAGGCATTAGACCGCTATGTCGCGGGTCAAGAACCCCAGCGTCTGGCGGCTTTGCGGGCGGACGCGAATCCTGCACAACTCGCAGCGCTGAATCGACTGGACGAGGCGCGACATACGCCCCGTCTCCCCAACACCGAACCTGATGCCAGTGGGCAGACTGAGCTGAGCGGTTTGAGTGCCACGCAGCAACACGATGTGTATGCCAGCATGGTCTATACCAGAGGCAACGAAGCAGCGCGGCTGGCGCTGGAGCGTGGAGACAGGGTGATGCTGGGCCTGCGGCAAGAGACGTCAACTTTGTCGGCCATGGAGAGCGCAGACCGCTCGCACATACCTCGTGCCGATGACCCGGCAACCACGCGCGATGAGTCGCGCGCAGGCACGGGCGTGTACGACGACCAGATGGTGGTGCTGTGGCGATCGCCGGAAGGCGTGGGTGATTTGCACTTGGTGCGACGCGCCAATACCGAGCCCACAGCACAATACGATCACCATGCGGGCAGCGACGGGACGCGCAGATTCAGCGAAGACAAGCCCAACGGATCGCCCAACTATGTTCCTTCTCTCAGTCCATCGCCGGGGTATGCGGACGTCACCGGTCCGCGAAAGGTCGAAGGTGTAGACATCAACGACGATGAAGTCCGAGACGCGGGCCGATTGAGGGAGGGTACGTATGAGATGTATGGTGCCACCCACGGCAAGGATGGTCATGCCGCTTTTCGCCCGACCCCTGAAGCCGTGAGTGCTGGCGCGGATCGAATCGAGCGGGACACCAATGCCGATGGTCGCTTTGATGCCATCGATCCGCAGCGTTTCTCTGACCTGGACCGCAGCTTCAAGATTCATCGAGGTTCTAACGGCAACACCGATTCAGCGGGTTGTCAAACCATCCAGGGTAGGGCGGAATACAACGCTTTCCTGGATGCGGCGAATCCCTCCGGTGGCACCCAAACACGCTGGCAATACGTGCTGACCGGGGTGAAACCCAGTGACGCTGTTGTCAGGGCGGCCGAGACGGCCACACCGACAGTGGCGCCCGAAGTGCCTGCTCCTGAGGCGGCACGTGGGTCTGAAGCTGGCGACGCGGCGGCGCCCCAGCCTCAGATCACGCCCGAACAGCGTGCTGCTGTGTTCAAGGCCTATGGCGAGATCGGCTCTGCTCTTCAGTCCCACGGCCATAGTTTGGATGAAGCGGTGCGCGCGTGTGCTGCTTGCGCTGCCATTGACGGGCGCCATGGCGATGTCACCCGATTCCTGCTGAGCAGGGATGGCGCGCGGATTGGCGCCTTGCACTCAGGTGGCAGGTTCAGCGAGATTGATGTGTCAGAGGCGCTGGCGCGCACGGTGCCCGAGCACTTGAGCGAAGGGGCCGCGCCACAGCCTGCAGCAGCTGAGTTGGCAATGGTCGAACGGACAGTGCCCGCGCTGGGCGGACACCAGCGATGAGTGAATGTGTTTTTTGTAAAGTGAGCGAGTAAAGTAATGGCATTGTTCAAACGCGAGCTGTCGGAGGGTTCGCAAGAGATTCTGAAGAAGTCGATGGACTTCGAGTCCAGCGTGATCGCCATGGTCAAGCGCAGTGAGCGCCGCGCGTGGATGGTGGCGATGG
>JBIIQD010000030.1:0-11526 GCA_044342265.1 Hydrogenophaga sp.
AGGGAAAACGGCTCAATTCACCGAACGATGTGGTGGTGAAGTCGGATGGAACCATCTGGTTCACGGATCCGCCTTACGGCATCCTCTCTGATCACGAGGGCCACAAGGCCGAATCGGAGCTGGGGGCAAACCACGTGTTCCGCTTCGACCCCGCGACGGGCGAACTCATTGCCGCGAGCGACTTCGTCGAAGAGCCCAACGGCTTGGCCTTTTCGCCAGACGAGTCGGTTCTCTATGTGTCGGACACCTCAGCTGCCCTGCGGACGGATGGATCCGGACATCACCACATCGTGGCGTTCGATGTGCGGGAAGGAAGACAGCTTGAGAACCCCCGGGTTTTTGCCGAAATCAACCCAGGCTTGTCCGACGGTTTCCGTGTGGACCTCCAGGGATGGATCTACACCAGCAGCGCCGACAGCGTTCAGGTGTATGCACCCGACGGACGTCGCCTGATGAAGATTCCCGTGCCTGAGAAGGTGGGCAATCTGACCTTTGGTGGCCCCGAATGCGACCAGCTCTTCATCTGCGCCAGCACTTCGCTCTACCGCATCACTTTGAACACAAAGGGTACTCCGTGAACACAAAACCTGCACAAGCGCGAGAGGTCCTGCTGCTGGTGGAGAAATGCAGCCACTGCTTCAGCACCTACGACCTCGCTTCTGGCGAGCGAGTGGCTTCCGTCCCGTTGCCGGACTACCCGCACGAGTTCGTGACCGACAGCCAGAACCGATATGCCTACGTGGGTCACTATGGTGTTGAACACTCCGGCATTCCCGGTCCGGGGGGACACTCCATCTTCCAGATCGATATTCGTTCGTCCCAACTGGTACGGTCTATAGACCTGTCACCGTTCAATCGAATCCATGGCCTGCAGATTGATGAGCAGGATCGCCTCTACGCGTTGAGCGAAGAGCGTTCGGCACTGCTCGTGTTCGATCAGCCGCAGTCCGATACAGCACCCAAGCGTGCGGTCAGCAGTGGCGGTATCAAGAGCCATCTCTTCGCGCTGACGCGCGATGGCCAGACCGCGTACTGCATGAACCTGCTGTCGCACACGGTGGCCAAGGTGCGCCCTTGGGACCCCTTGTGCGTACCGGTGCTGTGCAGTCCCGGTGAAAAGCCGGAGGGTTATGCGCTGAGCGCCGACGAGCGCACCTTGTACGTGACCAATCGCTGGAGCCAGACCCTGGCGGCCATCGACACCGAGACCATGCAGGTCAAGGCCCGCGCGCCATCGCGCGACGATCCGACACGCCTGTACATGCATGCCGATGGGCAGCGCATGCTGGTCACCAACTACGGTGAGCGCAGCCTGTCCATCGTGGACCCACAGACACTTGAAGAGCTGGCACACGTGCCAACCGGCGCCCGCGCCATTGCCTTGTCGTTCCACCCCACACGCCCGCTGGCCTACGTGTCGCTGGACGATGACCGGGTGGGCATCTTCAACCTGGACAGCTGCACTTTTGAAGCCTACATCGCCACTCAAAAAGAGCCCGATGTGTCCAAGGTGGTGGTGTGGTGAGCGTCCAGGCCGACAACCGCACGCCGCTGCTCGCTTTCTGCGAGGTCAGCAAGCGCTTCGGCGGCACCCAGGCGGTGGACCGGGTGAGCTTCGATGTGCACCAGGGCGAGATCGTGGCGTTGCTGGGCGAAAACGGCGCGGGCAAGTCCACGCTGATCAAACTGCTGGCGGGCATCTACCCGGTGGACAGCGGTGACATCCGCTTTGCCGGCAAGCCCCAGGCCGAGTGGCGCAGCGGCGACCGCGCACGCCAGCCGGTCGCCTTCATCCACCAGGACCTGGGCCTGGTCGAGTGGATGACGGTGGCCGAAAACGTAGCCCTGGGCATGGGCTACCAGCGTCGCTTTGGCCTCATTGACTGGCGCGCCGCGCGCGATGCGGCCCGCCGCGTGATGGCGCGTGTGGGCTGCGACATCGACCCCGAGCGGCGTGTTTTTTCACTCACTCGCGCCGAAAAATCGCTGCTGGCGATTGGCCGCGCACTGGAGGTGCAGGCCGAGGTTTTGGTGCTCGACGAGCCCTCAGCCAGCCTTCCCATGACCGACGTGGAACGCCTGTTCACCGTGCTGCGCGGACTGCGTCGCCAGGGCATGGCCATGATCTACGTGTCGCACCGACTGGACGAGGTCATGAGCATCTCCGACCGTGCGGCGGTCATGCGCGACGGCAAGCTGGTGACGGTTCTGGAGACCGCTCGGACCTCAGAGACCGAGCTGGTCCAGCTGATCGTCGGCAAGGCCCTGTCGGCCTCGGTGCCCAAGGCCGAGCCCGCTCCAGCACCGGCCCCGGTGCTGCGTCTGGACGATGTGGCCAGCGGCAACGCCGGCCCGTTGAGTTTCACCGTGGGCCGTGGCGAGGTGGTGGGGCTGGTGGGTTTGAGAGGCGCAGGGCACGAAGCCATCAGCCGTGCGCTGTTCGGGCGCGAACCCTTGTCCGCCGGGCGCATGACCTTGCTGGGCCAGCCAATCCGTTTCCGCGACAGCGCCGACGCCATCCGCGCTGGTGTGGCCTATGTTGCGGGCGAGCGGCTCGAAGAAAACCTGGCGGGCTCGATGAGTGTGCTGGAGAACCTGTTTCCTCACCCGTCGCTGCATGGGCAGGGCGGCTTTTCGCTGAGCCGCCGACGCCAGGAGAACGACACCGCGCTCGCACTGATCCGCCGCTTCGACGTGAACCCGCCCGCTCCTGCGGCCGAGGTGCAGCAGCTCTCGGGCGGGAACCAGCAGAAGGTGGTACTGGCGCGCTGGTTTCACCTGGACAAGCCGCTGGTGGTCCTCGAAGAACCCACCGCGGGCGTGGACGTGGGCGCCAAGCGGCAAATCTACGGCGTGCTTCGCGAGCGCGCCAAAGCCGGCACCGCGCTGGTCGTGGTGTCGACCGATTTCGAAGAAGTGGCCACGGTGTGCACCCGTGTCCTTGTCTTTCGCGACGGCGGCATCACGGCCGAACTCACTGGGGTCGACATCACGGTGGAGCGTCTGCTGACGCTGGCCGCCGGCGGTGTCGCTCATCGACAGGAAACACTGGAGACAACCGCATGAGCTCATCCATCAAATCGACCGCGCTGGAGCCAGATCGCTCCTTCGACGGCGAAGCCCTGAATCTGGCCCAGCGCATCGGTCGGGCCATTCCGGTCTATGGCCTGGTGATGCTCACCGTGGGGCTGGGTCTGCTGTTTTCGGTGATGTTGCCCGACACCTTTCCCACGCTGTTCAACCTGCGCGCCATCCTGGCGGACAAGTCGGTGATCGCTCTGCTGGCCTTGGCGGCCACCATCCCCATGATCACCGGCAAGATCGACCTCACCGTGGGCTACGGCATCGTGCTCTGGCATATCCTGGCCATCAGCCTGCAGACCCAGCTGGGCCTGCCCTGGCCGGTGGCGGTGCTGATCGTGATCCTGTGCGCGGCGCTGTTTGGCGTGCTCAACGGCCTCTTGGTCGAGCTCGCGCAGATCGACTCCTTCATCGCCACGCTGGGCACTGGCACCGTGATCTATGCGGTGGCCCTGTGGCACAGCGGAGGTCGCCAGGTGGTGGGTGAACTGCCCGAGGGTTTCATCGATATCGCGGGCGGCAACTTTCTGGGTCTGCCGGTCGGCGCCTTCTACGTGTTGGCGGTGAGCGTGGCGTTGTGGCTGGTGACCGAGTTCACGCCATTGGGGCGTGCGCTGTATGTGATCGGCGCCAATCCCAAGGCCGCGCAGCTCAACGGAATCGCGGTGCGCAAGCACGTGATGGGCGCCTTCGTGGCATCCGGTGTGTTGTCGGGTTTTGCCGGCGTGTTGCTTGCCTCGCGCCTGCAGATCGGACAGGCCAGCGTGGGCCTGGAGTTCTTGCTGCCGGCGCTTGTCGGCGCCTTCCTGGGGTCCACCACCATCCGGCCCGGGCGGGTCAACGTGTGGGGCACTTTGGTCGGCGTGGCCATCCTGGCCATCGGCATCTCGGGCATCCAGCAGTTCGGTGGCGCCTTCTATGTTGAACCGCTGTTCAACGGGCTCACTTTGCTGGTGTCGATTGGTATTGCAGGTTGGGCGCAGCAACGGCGCAACCTGTCGATCAAACGCCGCATCGCCGAACGCCAACTCAACGACGTGCCCACCAGCGGCGATGCAAAAACGGTTTCCCCCAAGCTGTGAAGTGGCAGCATTTTTTCCCCTCAAACCTTAACAGGAGACAAACCATGATGAAGTTCCCATTTCGACGTCAGTTGCTGGCCCTCGCGCTGATCACCGCAGGCCTTGGAGCGGCCCATGCCGACGAGTTTCTTAATCAAGCAAAGGCCAAAGTAGCCAAAATGGCGGCTTCAAAAACCACGTGGGACGGCCCCACGACAGGCCCCAAAGCGGTTGCCGACAAAACCATCGTGTTCCTGGCCGCTGACATGAAGAACGGTGGCATCGTCGGCGTGAGCAAAGGCGTCGAAGAGGCGGCCAAGGCCATTGGATGGAAAGTCCGGGTCATTGATGGGCAAGGCACCATCAACGGTCGTGGCGCCGCTCTCAATCAGGCACTGGCCGTCAAACCTGACGGCATCGTCATCGGTGGATTCGACACCACCGAACAAAAGACAGCGATTGCCAATGCAACGAAAGCCGGCATCCCCTTGGTCGGCTGGAACGCCGGTCCCAAGCCAGGTCCAGATGCCGCTGCGGGTCTGTTTGCCAACGTGACCGTCACAGCCGATGACATCTCAGAGGCCGCTGCTTTGTGGGCCGTTGCCGATTCGAACGGCAAGGCAGGTGTGGTCATCTTCACGGACAGCCAGTACTCCATTGCCGTCTACAAAGCTCGCGCCATGGAAGCCATCATCAAAAAATGCGGCGGTTGCACCGTATTGAGTTTTGAAGACAGCCCCATTGCCGACAGTGCCACGCGCATGCCTGGTTTGACCACTTCGCTGCTGCAACGCCACGGCGCGAAATGGACCCATTCGCTGGCCATCAACGATCTGTACTTCGACTTCTGGGGAAGTTCGCTGAGGTCTGCTGGAAAGAAGGGTGATGACATGCCGCGCGCAGTTTCTGCTGGCGACGGCAGCGAGGCCGCGTACCAGCGCATTCGGGCGAAGAACTACCAAAGCGCGACGGTTCCCGGCCCGTTGAACATGCAAGGCTGGCAGGTGGTCGATGAAATGAATCGCGCCTTTGCCAAATCCCCTTGGTCGGGATACGTGCCGCTTGCGCATGTGGTGACAGTCGCCAACGTTGGCAGTGACGGCGGCGACAAGAACATCTTTGATCCCGGAAACGGCTACCGCACCCAATACAAAGCCATCTGGGGCAAGTAAACCGCCTCGACCTTTGGTCACTCGCTGAAGCCTGACTCATCTTCACAATAAAGGCAGATGAGTCAGGCGTATGCAACCCCAACCCATTTACCCATGGCAAATACACCAACTCCCTCCGATTCGCTGCCCGTAGTCGCACTCACGCTGGGCGACCCGGCTGGTATCGGACCCGAATTGATGGCCCGTCTGCTGGCACGCACCGACCTGATGGCACAAGCCAATGTGGTGCTGATCGGAGACGCATGGCTTTGGGCCGATGGTCAGCGCACGGCTGGCCTAACCGTACCGACGGTGCGGGTTGACTTGTTGAGCGAAGTGCGAACGCGACCCAACAGTGCAATACCGGCCCTCATGCTGGTCGATACGGTGCGCCAGGAAGACGTACATCGGTCACAAGCGGAGGCCGCTGGCGGTCGATCAGTGCTGCGAGTTCTAGACCTGTGCATGGATGCGGCCCTGAACCGCGATATCGATGCCATTTGCTTCGCACCGCTGAACAAGCATGCGATGAAACAGGGCGGACTTCAGCACGAAGATGAACTGCACCACTTTGCACAACATCTGGGGGTGCAGAACTTTTTCTGTGAGTTCAACACCCTGGGCGGTTTGTGGACCTCTCGGGTCTCATCACATGTGCCACTCAAGGATGCACCCAAGTTCCTGGAGAAGTCGCGCATCGTGGAGGCCGCCTCATTGATCTACCGGTCTTTGCAGGCCAACGGCGTGAGCAACCCCAGGGTTGCAGTCGCAGGATTCAACCCGCACAACGGCGACGGCGGTACCTGCGGACGTGAGGAAATTGACATCATCGAGCCGGCCATTCGCGAGCTCACTGCTGCTGGACTTCCTGTGCAGGGACCGTTCCCTGCCGACACGATATTTCTGAAGGCACGCGACGGCGAACTCGACGCCATCGTCACGATGTATCACGACCAAGGGCAAATCGCCATCAAGCTGATGGGGTTCTCCAAAGGCGTGACGGTCCAGGGTGGTCTGCCCATCCCGATCACAACACCCGCGCACGGCACCGCTTACGACATCGCGGGCCTCGGTCGGGCCAACGTCGATGCCACCGCCAACGCGTTCCAGATCGCGTGCCGCATGGGCCGAGCCTACCGGGCTGGTCAATCGCTGTTTGGCGCTAACTCAACCAACTCCTGAGGTTCAATCATGAAAATCAAATCCGTCCGTGCCCGCGTTTTCGAATGGAAGGGCAAGACCGTGCCGCCGCAGGGCAACTTCTGCTCCAACGCCATGGACCTGGTCTATTCGAAGACCGAAACCATGAGCACCTTCCGTTTCCACTCCTGGACAGTGGTGGAGATCGAGACCGACGACGGCATCATTGGTCTGGGCAACGTGGCCCTGGCGCCCAAGATCGCCAAGGCCATCATCGACGAATACCTCGCGCCGCTCGTCATGGGCCAGGACCCCTGGGACTACGAATACCTGTGGCAGCGCATGTACCGCGCCACCCACGCCTGGGGCCGCAAGGGCGTGACCATGGCCGCCATCTCGGCGGTCGATCTGGCCATCTGGGACATCCTGGGCAAGAGCGTGAACAAGCCCGTGTTCAAGCTGCTGGGCGGCCGCACCAAGGAAAAGATCCCCTGCTACTACAGCAAGCTCTACCGCACCGACCTGAAGGCCATGCAGGAAGAAGCACAGACCTTCCTGGACCAGGGCTTCAAGGCCTTCAAGATGCGCTTCGGCTACGGCCCCGCGCACCTGCAGGACGGTGTGAAGGAGAACCTCAAGTCGGTTGAAGCCGTGCGCGAGGTGATCGGCTACGACACCGACCTCATGCTCGAGTGCTACATGGGCTGGAACCTGGAATACGCCAAGCGCATCCTGCCCAAACTGGAGAAGTTCGAACCGCGCTGGCTGGAAGAGCCGGTGATCGCCGACGACATCGACGGCTATGCCGAACTCAACCAGCTCACCAGCATCCCCATCTCGGGCGGTGAACACGAGTTCAGCCTTTACGGTTTCAAGCAGTTGCTCGACAAGAAGGCCGTGAGCGTGGTGCAGTACGACACCAACCGCGTCGGTGGCATCACCGCGGCCCACAAGATCAACGCCTTGTGCGAAGCCTACAGCGTGCCGGTGATTCCGCACGCAGGCCAGATGCACAACTACCACCTCACCATGAGCACGCTGGCCTCGCCCATGGCGGAGTACTTCCCCATCTTCGACGTGGAGGTGGGCAACGAGCTGTTTTGGTACATCTTCGACGGCGAGCCCATCGCCGAGAACGGCTTCCTGGACTTGCGCGACGACGTGCCCGGCCTGGGCCTGACGCTCAAGCCGGACTACCTCGACCAGTTCCACATTGTCGAGTGAGCCGCCCCATGAAGCGACCATACAAGGGCGTCTTCCCGGTGGTGCCCACCACCTTCCATGAAGACGGCACGCTGGACCTGGAGAGCCAGAAGCGCTGCCTCGATTTCATGATCGATGCGGGCTCCAACGGGCTGTGCATCCTGGCCAACTTTTCCGAGCAGTTCTCGCTGTCCGACGAAGAGCGCGAAGTCATCACCCGCACGGCGCTGGAGCACGTGGCGGGTCGCGTGCCGGTGATCGTGACCACCACCCACTATGGCACCCGCGTGTGCGCCGAACGCAGCCGCCGCGCGCAGGACATGGGGGCGGCTATGGTGATGGTGATGCCGCCCTATCACGGCGCCACCTTTCGAGTGCCAGAAGTGCAGATCTACGAGTTCTACGCACGCCTGTCCGACGCCATCGACATTCCCATCATGGTGCAGGACGCGCCCGCCAGCGGCACGGTGCTGTCGGCCCCGTTCCTGGCCCGCATGGCGACCGAGATCGAGCACTTGGCGTACTTCAAGATCGAGACCGCTGGCGCGGCCAGCAAGCTGCGCGAACTGATCCGCCTGGGTGGTGAAGCGATCGAAGGTCCCTGGGACGGTGAAGAGGCCATCACCCTGCTGGCCGATCTGGACGCTGGCGCCACCGGCGCCATGACCGGCGGTGCCTTCCCCGACGGCATCCGCACGATCATTGACCCGTACCTGGCCGGCGACCGCGAAGCCGCCGTGCTCGCCTACGCCAAGTGGCTGCCGCTCATCAACGTGGAAAACCGCCAGGGCGGCATCCTCACCGCCAAGGCGCTCATGAAAGCCGGCGGCGTGATCACCTGCGAAGCCGGGCGCCACCCTTTCCCCCCTATGCACCCCGAGGTCCGCGCCGGCGTGCTGGACGCCGCCAAGCGCCTTGACCCGCTGGTGCTGCGCTGGACAAACTGAACTTCAACATGAACAAGCTTTCCTCTTTCAATGCTCGTACCGGCGAAGTACTTGGAGAACTTTCTCCGACACTGCCCGGCGAAATCGACGCTGCCTGTGAGGCAGCCGCATCCGCATTCGAAACGTGGCAGTCCACGAGCGGTTCGGAACGCGCTGCGCTACTGCGTGCGCTGGCAGACGCATTGGATTCGGACCGAGAAGGCCTGGTGACGCTGGTGGATGCCGAGACTGCGCTGGGACTACCGCGTTTGAACGGCGAACTGGACCGCACGGCGTTTCAGCTGCGTCGGTTTGCCGACCTGGCCTGGTGCGGCGCTCCGTTCACTTTGGTTGACGATCCCGCTGTGCCAGGAGCGCCACCCGTTGGGCATCCGAATATGCAGCGCTGGTACGTTCCCCTGGGGCCAGTCGCCATGTTCTCCGCCAGCAACTTCCCCTTTGCATTTTCTGTCCTGGGTGGCGACACTGCGTCGGCACTCGCAGCGGGTTGCCCGGTAGTGGTCAAGGCCCATTCAGGTCACCCTCTTTCGAGCCAGCGGGTGTTCGGCCTGGTGCAGCGGGTTCTGGTAACCCTGGGTTTGCCCGAGGGCTTGATTGGGTTGGTGCAAGGCACCGGCAACGAAGTGGGCGTGCGTCTGATCCGACACCCCGCCATAGCGGCAGGCGCTTTCACTGGTTCAACTCGAGGCGGTGCGGCGCTGGCGGCCGAAGCGGCTTCCCGTCAACAGCCAATTCCCTTCTTTGGGGAGTTGGGCTCAACCAATCCTGTCATTGCTCTGCCGCAAAAACTGGCGGATGAAGGCAAGCCCTTGGCCTCGATGCTCGCCAGCTCCATCACCCTGGGTTGCGGTCAGTTCTGCACCAGCCCTGGTGTTCTGGTACTGCTTGATCAGCTGCAGCCTCAGATCGACGCCAAGGCGGTCAACGACGCGTTTGTCGTGCAGTTAACCCAGGCGCTGCGTGAGCAGCAACCGCACGCGATGCTGACTCAGGGCATCCGTCAAGCGTTCGACGCTGGGGTAGGTCATTGGGCTGAGGCAGGTGCGGACATGTTGTTGCGCGAGACCACGCAAGACGCGCCAAGACCCGTTCTCGTGCAAGTTCTTGCTCATGAATTCGTCGCTCGTGCCAAGTTGCGCGAGGAGGTCTTTGGGCCCGCATGTGTGGTTGTGCGTGCCACCAGCGTCGCTCAGGTGCTGCAGGTCCTGGATGCGATAGGTGGCAGCCTAACGGTGACGCTCTGGGGCTTCGAGAAAGAAACTCAGATGTCCGCCGTTTTGATTCGTGCGGCGATGTCAATAGCCGGACGGGTTCTTTTCTCCGGCGTGCCGACGGGCGTTGCCGTGACTGCGGCACAGCAGCATGGCGGACCTTGGCCCAGTAGCACGCGCCCCGAGAGTACCTCCGTGGGGGATGCAGCGTTGATGCGATTTTTGCGGCCCGTATGCATGCAAGACGCACCGGACTGGGTTCTTTTGCGCCATGGTAGACCAGTCTAAAACTCTGCACGCCCTTCCACGGCGGCTGCAAGACTGATCAGTTCGCGGCGTTGAGTCTTCCACCCAGACCTTGCACGGGAACGTCACAAAGACATCGTCCATTGTGGGCATCTTGTCTGCCATTCGGTCTTGCGATGTAGAAGTCGACCGTTCTGCCCTCCAATCTATGTCGACCCGCGCAACTCAACACGGTACGGGATGATGATGGTCTCATTCGGGAAAGCTTCCGAAAGCCTGTGCTTGGGAATGGCCCGCAACAGCAAATCCCCTGTGGCACGGCCAATGCCGTAGCTATCAACGACCACTGTGCTCAATTGCGGATGGCATGTTTCGCTCACCTCAAAGCCACCAAAGCCCGCTATTGCAATTCGATCAGGTACTGACCAACCACGTCTTTGGCATTCCGACAATGCACCGAAAGCGGCATGATCAGAAACACACACAACGGCTTGTAGATCGGGCCACTGGGTCAAGAGCTGCACGATTCCCTGGGCACCTGCTGCCATGGAAACCGGGGCATTCCCAATGCTAACTGAGCGGCCTGCATCAAGACCAAGGTCACGCATCGCCACTTCATAGCCCCGACGTCTGTCAGCACCTCGCGGATCGCTTTGCGGGACACCCCCCAAGAAGCCGATGCGTCGATAGCCCTTCGCATGCAGAGCTCTGACCATTGCGCCAACGGCTTCTGCGTTGGAGAAGCCGACAAGGTGCTGGATCGGCTCTTGGAGAAGGTCCCAAGTTTCAACGACGGGTACGTTGGCCGTTTTCAACAGCCTTCGGGCAGCGGGGGAATGATGTCCCCCAGTCACGACAACGGCTTCCGGACGACGGGCCAGCATGGCCTTGAGTAGACGTTCCTCCCTCTCGATGCTGTAGTTCGTGTCGCCCAACAAGACCTGCAGGCCCGATGACTCCACAACAGCCGTCAGACCGTGTGCCGTATCGGAGAAGTTCGAGTTATTGAGCGCGGGGATCAATGCGGCAACGATGCCCGAACGCTTGGACGCAAAGGTCCTGGCGTTCAGGTCAATCACGTAGCCCATCTCCTGGCAGGTCTTGAGGATCTTTTGTCTCAAGACTTCGCTGGGTCCCCGCGACCTTGCATCACTCCGACTCAGTGCCCGCGAGACAGTCATTTTCGAAACACCAAGCACTGCAGCGACGTCCGCCATAGTGACTGTGCTGGTGGATGTGGGGGGGGTGGATCCCGGGGTGGCGCTGGAAGCTGATGCTCTGGCGACTTTTCCATGCTCTGGCACGGAGCGTAGCGATTTTTTCAATTGGTGCAGTCCTTCTTGCGCGTGAGTCTGGGTGTTGGTCAATGACCTCGAGAGCAAGTGATTGGGACGGAAGGATTCTAGATACGCCTGCGCGGTTCGTGTGCCCGCCCTGGCGGACTGCAGTCTTTAGATACCGGTAACATATTGGCGCGCAGAAGAGA
>JBIIQD010000031.1:0-11512 GCA_044342265.1 Hydrogenophaga sp.
GTCACCCTGGGCCCCAAGGGTCGCAACGTGGTGCTCGAGCGCTCGTTCGGCGCCCCCACCGTCACGAAAGACGGTGTGTCGGTCGCCAAAGAGATCGAACTGAAAGACAAACTGCAGAACATGGGCGCCCAGATGGTCAAGGAAGTCGCTTCCAAGACCTCGGACAACGCCGGTGACGGCACCACCACCGCCACCGTGCTGGCCCAGGCCATCGTGCGCGAAGGCATGAAGTACGTGGCCGCCGGCATGAACCCGATGGACCTCAAGCGCGGCATCGACAAGGCCGTGACGGCCCTGACCACCGAGCTGAAGAAGGCCTCCAAGGCCACCACCACCAGCAAGGAAATCGCTCAGGTCGGTTCCATCTCCGCCAACTCCGACGAAACCATCGGCAAGATCATTGCCGATGCCATGGACAAAGTGGGCAAAGAAGGCGTGATCACCGTCGAAGACGGCAAATCGCTGGAATCGGAACTCGAAGTCGTCGAAGGCATGCAGTTCGACCGCGGCTACCTGTCGCCCTACTTCATCAACAACCCCGAGAAGCAAGCCGCCCTGCTGGACAACCCCTTCGTGCTGCTGTACGACAAGAAGGTGTCCAACATCCGTGATCTGCTGCCCACGCTGGAACAGGTTGCCAAGGCCGGTCGTCCGCTGCTGATCATTGCCGAAGACGTCGAAGGCGAAGCCCTCGCGACGCTGGTGGTCAACACCATCCGCGGCATCCTGAAGGTTGTGGCTGTCAAGGCCCCTGGCTTCGGTGACCGCCGCAAAGCCATGCTGGAAGACATCGCCATCCTGACCGGCGGCAAAGTGATCGCCGAAGAAGTCGGCATGACGCTGGAAAAAGTGACCCTGGCCGACCTGGGCCAGGCCAAGCGCATCGAAGTCAGCAAGGAAAACACCATCATCATCGACGGCTCCGGCGCTGCCGCTGACATCGAAGCCCGCGTGAAGCAAGTGCGCGTGCAGATCGAAGAAGCCACCAGCGACTACGACCGCGAGAAGCTGCAAGAGCGCGTGGCCAAGCTGGCCGGCGGTGTGGCCGTGATCAAGGTCGGCGCTGCAACCGAAGTCGAGATGAAGGAAAAGAAGGCCCGCGTGGAAGACGCCCTGCACGCCACGCGCGCTGCGGTGGAAGAAGGCATCGTCGCCGGTGGTGGCGTGGCCCTGCTGCGCGCCCGCCAGGCCGCTGGTGCCATCAAGGGTGACAACGCCGATCAGGACGCCGGTATCAAGCTGGTGCTGAAAGCCATCGAAGCGCCCCTGCGCGAAATCGTGGCCAACGCCGGTGGCGAGCCGTCGGTGGTGGTCAACGCCATCCTGGCCGGCAAGGGCAACCACGGCTTCAACGCCGCGAACGACACCTACGGCGACATGATCGAGATGGGCATTCTGGACCCCACGAAAGTGACCCGCACCGCGCTGCAGAACGCTGCTTCGGTCGCGTCGCTGATGCTGACGACCGAGTGCATGGTGGCCGAGTCCCCGAAGGACGACGCTCCTGCCGGTGGCATGGGCGGCGGCATGGGTGGCATGGGCGACATGGGCGGCATGGGCATGTGATGTCCCGCTGCTTGGCCTGAGGGCTTCGGCCCTTGTCCCGAAGATCAAAACCCCCTGCCGGGCCACTGGCAGGGGGTTTTTCTTGATCAAAGCCCAGGCAACGCGACACCAAATTGGCCAGCCATCAGACAATGGTGAGCCCTGTCACTCCTCACCTCGCCCATGGACCCTACCATTGCCCATTCAGAGACAGACCGATCTGAGTCGCTCGAGCATCGAGAACGCCTTCTTGAGTCAGTGCCACCTGACCTTTCGTGGCGCCAATGGTGGGTCGCTGGCCTGCGGACCGCAACCCTGCGGCCCCTGGGCGATCTTCCGACATCGGTGGGTCCCTGGACGCTGGGGTTGGTGTTCCTCTTGGTATCCATCGCCACGGTGACAACCGAGCGACTGCTGTATCAAGGAGCGCTCGCGTTTTCCCCGTTGGGTTGGGTCTGGGGATGGATTCATGTGCTGTTTCCGCTGGCGCTGGTGTGGTGGGCCTTCGCCTTCGCGCGCCAGGGGGCGAGCCACGATCAGCCCGTAGCTGCATGGATGTTGCTGAGTCAGTTTTCCGCATTGGGACCAGCCATCGCCATTCGGGCCTGGGGCGCGCTGGGTCAGCAAGACTGGCAGCCCGAGGCAGCCCAGTCGCCCACAGCGGCCTGGACGGCGTTTGGGTTGTGTGCCTTGTGGTTGCTGGCAGCGTTGTGGCGCGTTGCGCAAGCACTTCACCGCCACAGGTTCATGACATGGCTGCTCCCGTTGTCGGTGACTGGGCTGATGGTTCTGCAAAGCCAATGGCTCAACACCAGCGCGTGGGATGTCGTGGCGAGCGATGAACCCAGCGCACCAGTGTTGAACCTCTCCCAAGATGTGTTCCTGAAGCAGGAATCTCTGCTCAAGGATGCGTTGGCCGCTGTGCGCGACGAGCCTTCAGACGGTGTGCGCGTGTTCGGGCTGGTCTACGCTCCCTATGCGCAGGATGTGTTTCAGCGCGAAAGCGAGATGGTCGCCGAGCGGATGGTGAACCGCCTGGGCGCGCAAGGACGTGTGGTTCGTTTGCTGAACCATGCGCAAACCACAGAAAGCGTGCCGTGGGCAACGCCGCTGAACCTGCACCGTTCGATTCAGGCTCTGGCTTCTCGCATGGACCTTGATCGCGATATTCTCATGCTGTACCTGACCTCCCACGGAGGCAAGGACCACCACCTGGCGTCCTCTCACTGGCCGCTTGAGGTGGGCAATTTGACGGCGACAGAACTCAAGCAATGGCTGGACGACGCTGGGGTCAAGTACCGCGCTGTCGCCGTGTCTGCCTGCTACTCAGGCGGTTGGATTGACCCTTTGAAGGGCGATCACTCGCTGGTCATGACGGCCGCCGACAAAGACCACACTTCCTACGGTTGTGGCAGCAAATCCGAGCTCACCTTCTTCGGAAAAGCGGTATTCCAGGAGCAGCTGCAGCGCACCGATTCGTTGGAAGATGCCTTTGCCACCGCTGTACCGCTGATTCGCAGCCGGGAAATCGACGCAGGCAAGGACGATGGTTTTTCCAATCCGCAGATTGCCGTCGGCAGCGCATTCAGGGCCCAATGGGCCCGGCGGACACGACCCGGTGACGCGCCGGCCTCAGGCCACTGACTCCCAGCGCCCACTGCGCTCGGACTGCCACAGGGCGTCGATCACCTGCGCTTGAGCGACGGCGTCGCCCAGGCCCGCCGCATCAGGACCAGCGCCCTCGCGCACACGGCGGGAAAACGCTTCCACCTCCAGCAAGTACTGGTCGGCCGCTGGCAGTGTTTCAATGGTGATGCCGCTGCCGTCCAGCATGCCGCCTTCGTCCAGCGCCAGCCGCATTTGCCCACCACGCGTCGCATTGAACGGAATGAACATCTCGATCCGGCCCCGGGTGCCGACCACCTGCACACGCTGGAACGGCACGCTCTGGGTCGATACCATGAAGCTCGCCTGCTTGCCTGCACCAAAATCCAGCAGCGCGCTGGTCAGTCGGTCGGTCTTGAGCACCGGATCGCGGTCCACCAACGAGACGGCGCGCAGCGGCTCGGCTTCAAAAAAGAAACGCCCTGCGAGCACCGCGTAACAGCCGATGTCGTACAGTGCCCCGCCGCCCGAGCTGGGCTGGTTGCGGATGTTGGCCGCGTCGTCGTTGAAGTACGAGAAGAACACCTGAACCGCACGCACGGGGCCGATGCGCCCTTCATGCACCCATTCGCGGGCGCGTTGCCATTGCGGGTGATGCCGCACCATGAAGGCTTCTTCAATGTGCACACGCGATGCGGCGATACGCACCGTCTGCGCTTCCTCGGCAGTGAGCGCAAACGGCTTCTCACACAACACATGTTTGCCCGCCGCAGCGGCTTGCAAGGTCAGGGGCACATGCAAGTGGTTCGGCAGCGGGTTGTACACCGCCTCAATGTAAGGATCGGCCAGCAACGCCTCGTAACTACCATAGCCTTGGGCGATCCCCGCCGACTGCGCAGCGGCCTGTGCCGACGACAGAGACCGCGAAGCGATCGCACGCAGCTCCACCAGTGGGCTGGCCAACAGGGCCGGAATGACGTGCTCGCGGCCGATCTTGGAATTGCCCAACACCCCCCACACCACTGGCTTCATACGGTTCTCCAGACGACGTTTGGCAGGTTCACAGGTAGCTGTTGAGCAGGTTCTCCAGCCGCTCCTGGCGGCCCGACACCGGCCGGGTGTCCTGGTTGCGCTCCAGCACCCGGGCAGCCACCTGGTCCAGCGCCATCTGTCCGCCCAGCACCTGGCGACCAAAGTCCGTTTCCCAACCGGCGTAGCGCGCCTTGATGTGATCGTGCAGCATGCCGTCGGAAATCATCTTCTCGGCGATCAGCAGCGCCCGCGCCGACACGTCCATGCCGCCGATGTGACCGTGGAACATGTCTTCGGCGTCGATGGACTGGCGCCGCACCTTGGCGTCGAAGTTCAGGCCGCCGGTGGTGAAGCCACCGCCCTTCAAGATGAGGTACATCGCCAGCGCGGTCTCGGGGATGTTGTTGGGGAACTGGTCAGTGTCCCAGCCGCACTGCATGTCGCCGCGGTTCATGTCGATCGAGCCGAACAGCCCCAAGTCGATGGCGGTGGCGATCTCGTGTTCGAAGCTGTGGCCCGAGAGCGTGGCGTGGTTGGCTTCGATGTTGACCTTGATTTCCTTCTCCAGCCCGTGGCGGCACAGGAAGCCGTAGACCGTGGCGGTGTCGAAGTCGTACTGGTGCTTGGAAGGCTCGCGCGGCTTGGGCTCGATCAGGATCGCGCCCTTGAAACCGATCTTGTGCTTGTAGTCCACCACCATGTTCAGGAAGCGGCCCATCTGGTCCAGCTCCTGCCCCATGCGGGTGTTGAGCAGGGTCTCATACCCTTCGCGACCGCCCCAGAGCACGTAGTTCTCGCCACCCAGTTTCAGCGTGGCGTCCATCGCCTCCTTCACCTGCAGCGCGGCCAGCGCGAAGATTTCGGGATCGGGGTTGGTGGACGCGCCCGACATGAAACGGCGGTGGCTGAACAGGTTGGCCGTGCCCCAGAGCAGCTTCATGCCGGTCTGCGCCTGCTTGGCCTGCAGCACGTCGATCATTTCGCGCAGGTGGTTCACGCTCTCGCGCGGCGTGCTGCCTTCGGGCGCGACGTCGCGGTCGTGAAAGCAGTAGTAGGGCGCGCCCAGGCGCGAGAAGAAATCGAACGCCGCGTCGGCCTTCATGCGAGCCGCCGCCATCGGATCGGCCACGCGTTGCCATGGGCGCTCAAACGTACCGTCGTAGCCGAAAGGGTCGAAGCCGTTCCAGCAGAAGCTGTGCCAGTAGCAGACGGCAAAGCGCAGGTGCTCTTCCATGCGCTTGCCCAGCACCAGTCGGTCTTTGTCGTACCACTTGAAGGCCAGCGGGTTGGTTGATTGCGGGCCTTCGTAGGCGATGGCGGGGATGTTGGAAAAGTAGGTGCTCATGGGGTTCTCTCAGGACGAATTCAGGGTTTGCGGTAAAGGCTGCGGAACAAGGCATGGCGGGGCGCCAGCAAGGCCCGCTCTTGCGGATCGGGTTGGAACAGGGTGTCCGCGGGCGGCGGCTGGCAGACCGAGGCCATCGGCTGACCCGCCGCCATGGCGCCCAGGCGGGCCGCGCCCAGCGCGCCGCCGACGGCAGAGTCGCCGTGGGTGACGATCTCGACGTTGAGCGCACTGGCCAGCATCTGGGCCCAGAAAGCGCTGCGCGCGCCGCCGCCCACCAGCGACAGCCGCGACACAGTGCTGCCAGCGGCGTGCAGCGCGGCCAGTCCATCCAGCAGGCCGAAGCTCACACCCTCCATCACCGCGTAGCCCAGGCGCGCGGCGTCGGTGTCGAAGTCCAGGCCGTGGAAGCTGCCGCGCACTTTCGCGTCGTTGTGCGGCGTGCGCTCACCGCTCAGATAGGGAAGGAACAGCGGGGACGCGGCGCGGTCTTGCGCGCTCAGGGCCGCTGCGCGACCGCCCACCTCGCCCGCGTTCGCCGCGCCCAGCAGGTCGGCCACCCACTGCAGCGCGCTGGCCGCCGACAGCATGACGCTCATTTGGTGCCAGCGCTGTGGCACCGCGTGGCAGAAGGCATGCGTGGCGCTCGCGGCATTGGGCTGGAAATCGGGCGTGACCACGAACAGCACGCCACTGGTGCCCAGCGACAGAAAACCTTGCCCGGGTTGCACGGCGCCCATGCCCACGGCACTGGCCGCGTTGTCGCCACCGCCACCGGCCACCACGGTGCCAACAGGCAGCCCCAGGCGCTGCGCCACGTCGGCGCGCAACTGGCCACCCGCCTGACTGCCCTCGACCAGGCGCGGCATGTGCGCGCGGGTCAGCCCCGTCAGGGCGAGTAGCTCTTCAGACCAGTCACGGCGACCCACGTCGAGCCAGAGCGTGCCGCTGGCATCCGACAGATCGCTGACATGCTCGCCCGTCAGCATCAGGCGCACATGGTCCTTGGGCAGCAGCACCTTGGCCACGCGCTGGAACACCTCGGGCTCGTGGCGCGCCACCCAGCGCAGCTTGGGCGCGGTGAACCCGGGCATTGCCAGGCTGCCGCCCAGATCGCTGAGCGAAGGCAGCTCGGCCATCATCTCGGTGCATTCCGCTGCACTGCGCGTGTCGTTCCACAGGATGGCGGGGCGCAACACGCGGTCCTGCGCATCCAGAAGCACCGCGCCGTGCATCTGGCCGGACAGCCCGATGGCTTGCGTGGCGGCGTATTCGACCGGATGCGCCGCGCGCAGGCTGTCCAAAGCCGCCTGCGTGGCGGTCCACCAGGCAGCGGGGTCCTGTTCGCTGTGACCCGGGAGCGGGCGCGAGACGGTCAGCGCAGAGCCTGCCGATCCGATGACGCGCTGGTCAGGCCCGAGCAACAGGGCCTTCACCTCGGAGGTGCCGATATCGATGCCGATGTACATGGTCAGATTGGGTCGGAGACACTGAGCAGCGCTTCGGTGGTGGAATCACCGGCATCGCTGCTCTCGAAAAAGGGCTTCGCTGTGGCACGCGCATGCATTGGCCTGAGCTCGTGGTGCAGCACCAGCGCCGCAGCGCCGACCGCGGACGCCAGCAAACCGTATCGGGCCGGTCGCACCTGCGGCGCTGGCATGCCAGCGCTGGCGGCATAGTCCCGCAGAGTCTCGCTCGCCACACGCACGATGCCCGGGTACCGCTCGCAAGAGGGGCCACCGATCACCAGTGCCCCGGGACTGAACGTGGTCCAGAGGTTCTGCAACACCACACCCAGGAACACGCCCCCGCGCTCGGGTTGTGCCAGACGGCTGAGGGCGCGCGATCCGAAAAAGGCTTCGGCACAGCCACGGCGCCCGCAGGAACACACGGGGCCGTCAATCTGCAAGATGCTGTGACCGATTTCACCGGCCATGCCCTGCTGGCCGGTGAACAGCCGGTCATTGAGCACGATGCCGGCACCGACACCAACGTCGCAAGTGACAAAGATCAGTGAGTCCACCTCTTCGCCCCCGGCAAACTCGTATTCGCTGAGGGCCGCCGTGTCGGCTTCGTTCAGCACCTGCACCGGCATCGAGGGGCAGCCCGCCTGGGCCAGCGCGCGCGTCACCATTGACGGAAACGGAACGCCGCGCCAGCCCAGGTTGGGCGCGAAACGCACCGTGCCTGTGGCTTCGTCAAAAGCACCGGGTAGACCAATGCCAATGCCCGAGACCAGCACCGGCCGCTCGGTCAGCTCGGCGTGTGCACGCACCGCCAGGCGGGCCACCTGTCGGCTGACGGTCTCGGGTTCGTGCTCGGCCATGGGCTCTTGGGCCGACCACAGCACATCACCCGTCAAAGACACCCCAGCGCACCGCAGTGACTCGACCCCGATCTCCACACCGATCGTGGCACGGCGGCTTCCGTCGAGCTGCAGCGGCGTCGAAGGGCGTCCAAGACCCTGGGCAGTCGCGATGCCGGTTTCAGAGATCCAGCCTTCGTCGATCAGCTCGCGCACCAGCAAGCTCACGGTCGACTTGGTCAAACCACTGGCCTGGGACAGCTGAGCGCGAGAGAGCCCGCTGCCCCGCCGCAGCAGCCGCAGCAACACGCTGCGGTTGATGCGCTTGACAAGCTGCTGGTCGCCGGTGGTCTTCATGCGGATATCGGGCCGGCACCGGGCCTTCAGAGGCTGTGCGTCTGGGCTTTGCCTTCGGGCTGTTTGCCCGCGATGATCATGCCCAGGACCTCGTCCTCGGTGACCTCCGGCGTACGATAGGCACCCACCAGACGCCCGTTCTTCATCACGGCCAGACGGTCGCTCAACCCGAACACATCGGGCATGTCGTGGGTGATCAGGAAGATGCCCACTCCCTCGGCTTTGAGCTGGCGCACCAGGTTGCCCACCATGGCGGTTTCTTCTGGCCCCAATGCGGCGGTCGGCTCGTCCATGATCAGGATGCGCGCATTGAAATAGATGGCGCGCGAGATGGCGACGACCTGCCGCTGCCCGCCCGAGAGCCGGCGTACCGGCGTGCGCACGTTGCTGAAGTTCTTGTTGAGGCGGTGGAACACCTTGCGCGCATCGGCGTCCATCCGGTGGTCGTCCAGCGTGTTCCAGCGCGTGAGCAACTCACGGCCGAGAAACAGGTTGGCCACTGCGTCCAGGTTGTCGGCCAGCGCCAGCGTCTGGTAGATCGACTCGATGCCCCAGCGCTGCGCGTCCACCGGCGTGCGGATCTGGGCCTTTTCTCCGTTGATCAGCACCTCGCCACTGTCGATCGGGTAGGCCCCGGCCAGCATTTTCATCAGCGTCGATTTGCCCGCGCCGTTGTGGCCCAGCAGCGCCACCACCTCACCCGGGTAGAGATTGACGGACACATCGTCCACCGCCCTGACACCACCGAAGGACTTGCCGATGTGGCGCATTTCAACCAGTGGTGCGGTCGGTCGATCCGGCGCCGGGCCGCCCCAAGCCGGATCAGCCCCCTCGGGGGGCAGCGACCCGCGCAGCGGTGAAGCGTGGGGGCTCATACCGTGTCTCCCGTCATCCGGCGGTACACCACGTCAAACACCACCGCGGCGATCAACACCTGACCAATGATCACGTAGCGTACACCGATCGACACATCCAGCAGCAGCATGCCGCTGTCGATGCTCTGCATGATCAACGCACCGAGCACGGAACCGAGAATGGAGCCGCTGCCACCGGCCAGCGCGGTGCCGCCGATCACGGCCGCCGCGATCACATACAGCTCCATGCCGGTGCCCAGCGAATTGGTGCCCGCGTTCAGGCGCGCAATCGACACCATGGACGCGATGGTGATGAGCACCCCCATCAAGGCAAACAGCATCAAGGTCACACGACGCACCGGAATGCCGACCAGCGCCGCCGCCTCGGGGTTGCCGCCCATGGCGAACACATAGCGACCAAACCGCGTGCGGTGCACGATGAACGAGAGCGTCAGGGCCACGCCGCCCCAAATCAGCACCGGAATGGGTACCCCTTGGGCCTCCTCCTTGCTGGGGATCTGGTAGGCGTTCATGGCAGCCACAAAGCCCACCACGATCAAGGCCGGGACCGCTGTCACCAAGGCATCGAGCCACAGCGGCGGGTTGGGCACACCATACGCCGCTTTGGCACGCCGACGCAGCCCACTGTTGACGATCAACAGCACCACCAGGACAACGGCCAGCATCCAGCTGGCCTGCACACCGATGGCGCCATCAAAGCCGCCACCCAGACGCTGGAAAAAGCTGTCATTCACCGGTTGGGTCTTGCCGTCGGCGACCAGGAAGGCAGCGCCCCGAAACGACATCAGACCGCCCAGGGTCACCACAAAAGACGGCACGCCGAGCATGGCCGTCAACGCGCCCTGGTACATCGATACCGCAATCGCCACCGCCAGCCCCGCCAGCGAGGCCTCGATCCAGTGCCAGCCTGCGGTGTACATCAGGGTGGCGATCAGCACACCGACAAAACCCATCACCGATCCGACCGACAGATCGATGTGCCGCGCCACGATGACCAGCACCACCACCGTGGCCACGATCCCGACCACCGCCGTCTGCTGGGCGATGTTGTAGAGGTTCTCGGGCGACAGGAACAGCCCGCCCGACAACACGTTAAACACAATGGCCGTCACCACCAGGACAGCCCCCATCAACACCAGCCGCCAATCGATGGCGAGCTGTCTGAACATGTGGGAAACAGCACTCACAAACGCACTCCGGCAAAAAAAAGACCGTGGGCAGAGCCTGCCCACGGTCTGAGGGCTTCCATCCTTCAGAGAAAACGCACGATCACTTGCAAGCGCTTGGGCCCTTCATGGCGTCCACACCTTTGCACAGGTCTTCTTTCTTGATCCAGCCAGCCTTGACCACCAGGTCCAGGTTCTTGACCGTGATTGGCACAGGCTTGAGGAACTGTGCCTGCAAGGAAACCTTCTTTTCGCCACCGGCCCAGGCCGAGGCACCGCTCACCTTTTGGCCCTTGGCCAGGGACACGGCGGCGCTGGCGGCATCGCGGCCGAGGTCGCGCGCGTCTTTCCAGACCGAGACTGTTTGCGTACCCTGGGCCACGCGGTTGAGCGCAGCATGGTCACCATCCTGGCCAGACACCGGGATACCCTTGATGCCTTTGGCAGTCAGCGCTGCGACCACACCACCGGCCATGCCGTCATTGGACGCCACCACGGCGTCGATCTTGCCGCCGGTCTTGGTGATGATCTGTTCCATGTTTTTCTGGGCGACCTCGGGCTTCCAGCCGTCGGTGTACTCTTCGCCCACGATCTTGATGTCGCCCTTCTTGATCGCTGCATCCAGCACCTCTTGCTGGCCGCCACGCAGGAAGTTGGCGTTCGGGTCGGTCGGCGAGCCCTTGATCATCACGTAGTTGCCCTTCGGCTTGGATTCCAGCACGGCGCGCGCCTGCATGCGACCCACTTCGACGTTGTCGAAGGTGATGTAGAACACGCCGGGGGCTTCGATCAGACGGTCGTAAGCGACCACTGGAATCTTCTGCTGATTGGCTTTGTTGACGGCTGGGAGGATCGCGTCCTTGTCCATCGCCAGCACGATCAGCACCTTGGCACCTTTGGCGATCAGCGAGTCCACGTCAGAGAGCTGCTTCTCGGGGGAGCCGCCAGCATCGGCACTGATATAGCTCGCGCCCAACTTGGCCAGTTGGTCCTTGATGGCCTTCTCGTCGGTCTTCCAGCGCTCTTCCTGGAAGTTGGACCAGCTCACACCCACGACTTGGGCAAATGCCCCAGCGCTGGCCAGGCCAAGGGCCACAGCGGTCAACGTTGTCTTCAATTTCATCCTAGTCTCCAGTGAAAGGCTTGCTCGGCAAGCCGATGGTTGTTGATTGCACATGTTGAACACATCGTGCCGCTGGTGCCTTGTTCTGCGCCATTTAGTACGGACGACAAACTAATTATTCATCCGCTGCACGGCGGCTTGATATTGGGACAAACCCGA